>JBCCLS010000055.1:0-10204 GCA_039026835.1 Bacteroidota bacterium
CCACAGGCAAAGGATGATATGTATACACAACTTATTCTTCACTGGTTTGGTGAATTACTTCATCAATTTTATCGTAGAGCATTTCTGGCTCAAAAGGTTTGCTAATAATACCGCTAATATTGGCATTTACAGCTTTTGAATACGCATCTGAAACTTCCATGGCAGTCAACAAAATAATAGGAATATCATGGTTGTTTTCACGAATTTTCTCAATGGTTTCCAATCCGTTTAATTTGGGCATAAACATGTCCATCAAAATCAAATCGAATTGTTGTTTTTCTATAATATCTAAGGCTGAAAAACCACTGAGCACTACTTTGGTTTGAATGTGTTTGCGTTCCAGAATTTTTTGGGTTAACAATCCATTCACCGCATTATCGTCTACAATTAAAACACTTACATCTTCAAAATTGTAGGTTTTATTTTCAAACTCAATATCTTCTTCAATAGAAGTAATTTCTACTTTTTTCAATTCCAATTCAAAGTAAAATTCAGAACCTTTATTGAGTACGCTGCGCAAATGTAGTTTTGATTTTAATACTTTTAGCAGATTGTTTATGGTGGATAATCCCAAGCCTAAATCCAAATATCCATTGTCTTCCGTGAGTACAATTCCCTTAGCGAGATTCTCAAAAACAACGTGCTTTTTTTGCTGTGGAATGCCCAAACCATTATCTTTTACTGAAAATTTGAGCAACACCGTTTCTGTGGTCTCCGAAATTTGTTTGATGCGCAATCGCACATTGGTTTCTCTATTGTAACGCACTGCATTGTCAAGTAAATTAAAGAGAATCTGTGAAATCTTTAAGCTATCGCCAAGCAGTTGTGTAGGAATGTGTTCGTCAATCTTAATATCGATCGTATTTCGATTTTCTTTCACCAGAAAGTTCACGGAAGTCAATACATTTTTTACATTTTTTCGCAAATCTACATTCTCTTCAATCGCTTGCATTTTGCTAGCTTCCACTTTATTCATTTGAAGAATATTGTTGATAATCGCCAGTAAATTCTCCCCTGAAAATTTTAAGGATTTTAAATAGCGTTCTTGAAACTTTTCAGGTTTTTCTAACAATAGCAAATTGGTCATTCCAATAATAGCATACAAAGGCGTGCGCAATTCATGACTGATTAATGAAAAGAAATTGGTTCGAATTTTAGATACGTTTTCAATTTGATTTTTGGCTTCAATCAGTTGTCTATTTTGACCACTCAGCAACGCATTTGTACGAACACGTGCACGTTGATTTAAGTAAAAAACACCTGTCAACAATACCAATACTACCAAAATCACTACCAAAATAGTCGTCAAACGTTGATAATTATCAATATAAATTTCTTTTACTTCTTGATCGTTTTCTATGATTTCCAACCGATCTTCATACTCGTCAATTCCATATTTGGAGACAATCTCTGAAAGCAAGGCTTCTTTTTTATACGTATGATAGGCTTCGTGTGCTTTTATGTGTTTTTCCAGTGCTGCTAATTCTGCATTGGTATCGCCATTTTTGGCATAAATTTCCGCCAAATCTTTGTGTGCCAAAGACAGTATTTCTAAATGATCTTTATTTGCCGCATCACTGAATGAAATGGCACTCTTGTAAAAGGGGATTGCTTCGTCTATGTTATCTTTTAAAAAGGCAACTTTTCCACTAAAATAATAAGCGCCCAATACTATAGTATTTTTTGATTTTTGTGTGGGATTCGCCTCGAAATAGGCGATTATTTTTTGGAAACACACTGATGCTTTGTCATACTTTCCTTCACGCAAAAACAATTGCCCGCTATAATATTTTGGGTATACCGAACTAATACTGTTTGGAAATTTTTCAGAAAGTTTTAAGGCTACTTGCAAATGGGTGGCGGCGGCTTCCAATTGGTCACTATTCAGCAAATAATGGCCAATTTCACTTTGAATTTCCATCAGGCGTTTTTCATTATTTTTTTCAGTGAAATACGAAATAGCTTTGTCGTAATTTTCGATAGCACCTTCTTGAAACTGCATTTGGATGTACACCATTCCTAACGTACGATATCCTTCTGCTTGCAAACTATCATGTTGTAACTGAAAAGCGTGTTTTAGGGCACGCTCGCTGTACCGAATAGCTTGATTGAATTTGCGTTTGCCAACCATTTCTTTGGCTGCTGCTTGAAGTCGAATAATACTATCTTTCGTAACGACATCGGCAGTTTGTCCATGCACAACAGTTACAAAGATGAAAAAAAGTAAAAACAAGCGTATAGCAATCATGTAGTAAGTAGGCTATAATCAGAGCAAAAAGATACAAAAATTCGAGAAGGTTTTTGACTTTTTCTCTGTACTTACTACAGATTATTTTTGTAAATCCATCATCACGTAGTATCGTGGATCGTCTACAGCATCTTCAATAACGTTTGCTAATTTGGGAGAAGCCTTCACCATTAAGGCTTTGCAGTCTTCACTCAAGTGTTTGATTCGCAATTGTTTCCCTGCTGCTTCGTATTTTTGTGTTAGATTGAAAATCACTTCCAACGCCGAATGATCTGACACTCTTGATTCCATAAAATCGATCACAACAACATCTGGATCATTTTTTACATCAAACTTACTGTTAAACGCTTGAATGCTTCCAAAAAACAACGGACCGTAAATTTCATATACTTTGGTGCCATCTTCGAGTATTTTTTTACGTGCACGAATGCGTTTTGCATTTTCCCAAGAAAAAACCAAAGCAGAAATAATAACTCCTGCAATTACAGCAACAGCCAAATCTTTCCAAACGGTAATTAACGACACGGCAATTAATACAATCGCATCACTTAATGGAATTTTGTGTAAAATGCGAAAGCTACTCCACGCAAATGTTCCAATCACCACCATAAACATCACACCTACCAACGCGGCAATCGGCACTTGCTCAATCAATCCTGACGCAAATAAAATAAAACACAACAAAGCAACAGCCGCTACAATACCTGACAAGCGTCCACGTCCGCCACCTTTGATATTTATAATGGATTGTCCAATCATTGCACAACCGCCCATTCCACCAAAGAGTCCGTTTAAAATATTTGCGCCTCCTTGCGCTAAACATTCACGATTGCTATTGCCACGAGTTTCGGTTAATTCGTCTACTAAATTTAATGTCATAAGTGATTCTATCAATCCAATAGCTGCCAAAATGAACGCATACGGCGCCATAATTAATAGGTTGTTGATAGACCATAATTCTGCTGAAAATATACCTGTTTGGAATGTTGGCAATCCACCTTTCAATCCAGATGCTTTTCCGCCACTTCCTTCTACAATAAAGGATTTTACGGTAGCAACTTCATCCACATTCCCAAGAATCACAATTGCAGAAACCACAATAATAGCAATCAGCGCTTCGGGTAATTTTTTGGTTAATTTTGGCAATCCCCACATAATCAACATGGTCAATCCTACCAAACCTAACATAATCCACAACGCTGCGCCTTCTAGCCAAACTTTGGCATCACCACTTCCTGTTTTGAACATTTCTAGCTGCGACATAAAAATTACAATTGCCAAACCGTTTACAAATCCCATCATCACAGGATGCGGAATTAGTCGAACAAATTTCCCTAGTCGAAAAGCTCCGGCAGCAGCCTGAATCACTCCCACCATCAGCAAAGTAATAAACAAAAACATGAGTCCTTGCTCTTCAATTCCAGTTTCCAACCCTAGTTCGTTTCCTTTGCGTACCAACGCAACCATGACCACTGCCATAGCTCCTGTAGCTCCTGAAACCATTCCAGGTCTTCCTCCAAAAATCGCAGTAATCAATCCCATCATAAACGCACCGTACAAACCAACCATCGGCGGTACATCTGCCACAAAGGCAAACGCTACAGCTTCTGGCACTAATGCCAATGCCACCGTTAATCCACTTAAAATATCGTTTTTGGCATTTGCCGCACGTTTTCTAATAAACTCAGTCATGTGATTCTTGATTTTAAGAAGCGGCAAAAATACAGTTATTATTTTGTCTCGCAAGTTTTTAGGAAGACGAAATTGCAATGCTTTTTCAAACGACAAATCGTAAACGTTTTCGCTTTCCAACTTTTTCTATTTTTTTGATTAAGTTTGACAAATACTAAATCCATTTCCATGAAAAAATTGCTATCCGTTTGTTGCGTTTTCCTATTTGTTGCATGTAGTTCCAAAGAGAAAAAAGCAGCAATTTCATATGACTTTACAACAATTTTTGAAAAATCGGGTGGCACGCAAACGCCTACGTATCCGGAAGCGATTGTTTTTTATGAAAATTTGGCCGATCAGTACAATCAGATTCACATAGAAGCGATTGGAAATACGGATGCAGGCAAACCATTGCACTTAGTTACCTATAATCCTGATGGTGAATTTGATTTTGATAAAATTCGAACAGAAAAAACCATCATGCTCGTAAATAATGGAATTCATCCTGGCGAAAGTGATGGCATTGATGCTACAATGATGCTGTTTCGCGATTTGGCAAATGGCACGCAAACAACGCCTAAAAATGTAGTGATTGCTACGATTCCTGTGTATAATATTGGTGGAAGTTTGAATCGAAATTCAGGTACGAGAGCCAATCAAAATGGTCCAGAAGCGTATGGTTTTCGTGGGAATGCACAGAATTATGATTTGAATCGTGATTTTATCAAATCGGATACACGCAATGCAAAAGCGTTTGCAGAAGTTTTTCACAAAGTGCAACCAGATGTGTTTGTGGACAATCATGTGAGTAATGGTGCAGATTATCAATACGTGTTGACTCATTTGTTTACTCAACATAATAAGTTAGGACATGAAGCTGGCAAATTTCTTCATACGACTATGATGCCTGATTTGGAAGCTACTTTACAACAAAAGAATTGGGATATTACGCCGTATGTTAATGTTTATGGGCGTACGCCAGATAGTGGATTTTCACAATTTATGGATTCGCCACGTTATTCTACAGGATACACAACTTTGTTCAACACGCTTGGTTTGATGGTGGAAACTCACATGCTGAAACCGTATAAACAACGTGTAGAAGGAACGTATGCGTTGATGGAATCGTTGATTGAAAATATTGAGACAAAACATCACAAAGCCATCAAAACGATTCGACAACAAACACACGAATCTTTTGTAAAAGCAGCAACTTATCCAATACAATGGAAATTAAATAGAGATGAGAAGTCAAATTTAAATTTTAAAGGATTTGAAGGTGAATTTGTAGAAAGTGAATTGACAGGACAAAAACGGCTAAAATATGATGCTACAAAACCATTTACCAAAGACGTTGATTATTTTAATTATTTTAAAGCAACAAAAGAAGTTACCGTACCCAAAGCCTACATTATTCCGCAAGGCTGGCACCATATTATTGAATTGTTACGCGTAAATAATGTTTCGCTTTCTACTATTGAAAAAGACACGGTTATGGAAGTAGAAGTGTATCATATTCGTGATTTTAAAACTTACACAAATCCGTATGAAGGACACTACACACATTACAATACGGAAGTCACAAAAAGCGTTCAGCAACTCGAATTTAAAAAAGGAGATTTTATCGCTAATACCAATCAATCTTCGTTTCGTTATTTGTTGGAGACTTTGGAGCCAGAAGCGGTAGATTCCTTTTTCAACTGGAACTTTTTTGATACTATTTTGCAGCAAAAAGAAGGATTTTCTGCGTATGTTTTTGAAGATGAAGCTATAGAATTATTAGCACAGCATCCCAATTGGAAAACTGAATTTGAACAATTAAAAGCTACTGACGAACAATTTGCAAAAAGTGCTTCCCTACAACTACGCTGGATTTTCAAAAAGTCCAATCACTACGAAAAAGCACATTTACGATATCCGATTTTTAGGATTGCGCGTTGATTTGTGTATTTGTTGATTTGTTTTTTGTGCGCTCACTAAAGTTCGCTTGTTTGTTTATACTTTATATGCTCACGAGTTTCGTCTAAAAGGTAATTCAAAATCTTTCCTTTAAAATTTAGTGTTTCAAAGTACTTCTCGATACAATTTTTCGTGCCTCAAAATCACTCGAAGTGACGATTAGTTTTTGAAGTTTAGAAGTTATTAGTCCTAACGTCAGTTCGAGTGGCGAATCTGCGATTCGTTGTATCGAGAACTAATTGTTTACCGCATTTTTAAATCAAAATAATGAAAGCTTCATAGTACTTCTCGATACAAATTCTTTTCAAGATTTCACTCGAAATGCCGTCTTAAGTTATCTAAAAATCTAAAAAGGTAATAGCCGAGTCTAACAAGCTACTCTAGAACAACAGTTTAATATTCTCATACGAGTTTTCGAGCGCTGTTTTTGTTTCAGTTTCGTTTTTCCAAACAACTTGCAAAATATCTTCTTCCAGTTGCGGAGACAATTCGCCATTGTACAAAGTTTGCATTTTGTACCAATGTGTAAGCTTCAGACGGTATTCGCCATTGCGCTTGAAAATATGATAGGTTTGCATTAAAAATTCAGTAATTGTTAATCCAGTCACGCCGGTTTCTTCTTCCACTTCTCGGATAGCGGTTTCTTCTATATTTTCACCTTTTTCAGTTTTTCCTTTCGGAAGATCCCACTTTCCGTTTCTAAAAATAAACAAGGTTTCATTTTGATCGTTTTGCACCAAACCGCCCGCCGCTTCTACGACTGGAAGCTTAGCATGTAGTAATGGAAGTAATTCGTCAACTTTATCGTGATAAAGTATCGCTTTATCTAATTTCCCAGCATGCAATTTTCCGATAAGCCACTCTAAATCAACATCTTTCAGTAAATACGTGTCGGAAATTTCATCCTTTTGCACCTCATTTGATACAATAATGAGCTTTTCATTGATAAAAACTTTATACATTTGCACTATGATTTTTGATAAAAATACAGCTAAAAAGACTGCCGAATTGTTGTTGCAAATTAACGCAATTAAATTACAACCACAAGAACCATTTACGTGGGCGTCAGGTTGGAAATCACCAATATATTGCGATAACAGAATTACGTTATCGTTTCCTCCCATTCGAAATTATCTTAGAGAGCAGTTTGCCAAACACATAGAAAAAGAATACGGAAAACCTGATGTCATTGCAGGTGTAGCTACTGGCGCCATCGGAATTGGAATTTTGGTAGCCGAATATTTAGGTGTTCCTTTTGTGTATGTGCGGCCCGAAGCAAAAAAGCACGGACGTCAAAATCAAATTGAAGGATTTTTGCAAAAAGGACAAAATGTAGTCGTTGTCGAAGATTTAATCAGTACTGGAAAAAGTAGTTTGAACGCTGTAAAAGCGCTAAAAACCGCTGAGGTTAACGTAAAAGGAATGGTTGCTATTTTCTCGTATAATTTTGATATTTCTAAAGAAAATTTCGAAAATGCAAATGTCAATTTGCACACGTTAAGCAATTATGAAAATTTACTAGAGCAAGCTTTAGATACCAATTATATTACCTCGTCAGAACTAGAAACCTTAGAAAATTGGCGAAAAGATCCTGCCACTTGGAATGCTAATTAATGTAGACCCTAAACATACTAATTTATGAATATAGAAAGCCCAAAAGTCAGCGTAGACAAATCGCCACAAGAACTCTACGATTTTTTGACGAATGTTGAAAACTTTGAAAAATTAATGCCTGAAAGTATCAGCAAGTTTGAGGTATTGGGAGAAGGAAAATTTGTATTTGCCTTAAAAGGAATGCCTGAAATCATTTTAAAATTAAAAGAAAGCACACCACCAAACAAAGTCGTTTTAGGTGCTGCTTCTGACAAATTGCCATTTACCTTAACTGGAAATATTGAAGAAGCAGGTGCAGGAAAAAGCGAAGCACAATTAGCATTTGAAGGCAATTTCAATCCAATGATATCTATGATGATCAAAGGACCGATTGGCAAGTTTGTCAACACATTGGCAGAAAATATGAGCAAATTGTAATTTCAAAATACAATGTGAATTATAAATTCACAAAAAAAGTTGGCACAAGTTATACAGTATAATTTGTGCCTTTTTTTATGTTTCAAAACATAATGAGCTCACTATCAAAACTTACACTAAAAATACTTTCAAATATAACTTTGCAATATTTAGACTCGTTGAAGCGTCGAATTTTAAATTCTCTTTTTGCCGTGATGCAAATAATTCGCATATTAGATGAATAGATACTAAAATTGAAGTAAAAAAACTAAACTGTATTAAAAACATAGCTACGCTATACCGTTAGCTACAACTAAAACAAAAATAATAGTATGAGCTTTTTTAAAAAACTCTTTGGAATCAAAGACAAACAAAATCAGTCAACCAAACAGACAACTAAAGGAATTGATTTACAAACAATATTAACAAGTGAAGATAAACCCGAGATATTGTACGAGTCTAGAGTGAGATTAGCAGTTGGTGGAGATAAAGAGATAAATGCAGAGAACGCTTTCAATACAATGGGAGTTTCTGATGAAAATCTTAAAAATCAGATATTGGAACACTATATTTGGCAAAGTTATGGCGATTTAGACACTGATTTTAATTGTACAATGAAGCTTGTTCGTTTAGACGTACAAGAAAAATACAAACCCGAAGTAGACGGTGAAGCGGTCTTAGATGCAGCATGGAGTAATTTTGTAGCAATGGATTCTGAGGAAGACCAAGAGACAGAAGTTACAGATCATCCAGATTTAGAGAAATTTAAACAAGTGCCTTGGATGACAGATTTGAGATTAAATAATATTTCCATCTGTCTTAACGCAGGTTTTAGACCCACTAATTCGCTTCCAACTGAACTCGAAAGACAATTACGCCCAGTTGTTGAAATAGCTCAAAGGTTAAATGCCATAAAAGCGCTTGTCCTTTGGCTAATGATACCTGAAGATCATTTGGAAAGTGAGCGAATTTTAAACTTCGTACATAACAACAATCTAAAAGACGTTATGGATGAAGAAGAAATAGAAATTCTAGAAGGTGCAAGAGATGACCAAGAGGCAAGAAATGCTATTGGCTGGAAATTCGAGAATGCTTGGTCATTAGCATGGTATTTCGGATATGCAGCACCTGAAATTACAGGACAAATGATGTCTGGTGAACAAATGCAAGAAATTCTACAAAATTTTACTTGCCCTTTGGAAGAAAGTATCGAAGATTGGATAAAGGACAAACAAACTATTTCTGAGGAAGAATTAATGGAGAAAGAAGATTTATTTTACTGTTTACACAATGCGGTCAGAAGTGCTCAATTGGGAAGAGACACTGTACCAAATGGATTTGATCCAATGGGGAATGGTGGAGTAATTCACGAACGAAGACATTCATTAACTTGGATGGTTTCCAAAGGAGTCAATTGGGATGAAACAGATTTGAGTACATAAAATTAGTATCAAAAACTCCATGTATAACTAACAGCGGTTTGAGTATGTATTCAAACCGTTTTTCTGATTTGATTATATGGTAAGATAGAAATCTGATTTTCTATAAAATTCTCGCAACAACGTATCAAACAAGTCTAAAATCGAAAAGCAAAGCGTTCTAAATTCTAAAGTGACAGCGAGTCTAAAGAAAAAACCTTAAACCTTAGAATTGAGCGAAGCGAACCTAAAAAAAGATTACTATTATAAAAACAGATTGCCACGAATTTCCATGAAATTCTCGCAATGACGTATCTAATAACAGGTCTAAATTCTAGTAGCGAAGCGATCTAGACTCTAAAGCAACAGCGAGTCTAAAAGGCGAAGTGATCTTGATTCTTTCAGCGAAAGCGATCCAAAATTAATACATCAACTTAATTTCTTTCAAATCAAAAGCAGTTAAAATCTCATCTTCCAGCAACACATTCAACTTTCCGTCTTCGGCAACTCCTTGAATAAATCCCATAAACAAATTGCCGTTTGTGTCTTTAAATGTGGACGGTTTGTTTTTTCGGAATAAAAACGATTCATACTCCATTTTCAGTTGTTCAAATGAGCGCGAAGTTATCAAACTAGCATATGTTTCTATCTGTGCAGCAATATGAAACATTACTTCGTCTAAGTCAAAATGTATGCCTGTAATTTCCTTAAGCGAAGACGCATGCAAAGACGGTTCAAAAGTAGTCTGATTGACATTCAACCCAATTCCGATAATGGCTGCTGTCATTTTGCTATTTTGTATGACATTTTCAATCAAAATTCCACATATCTTTCGATTTTCTGACAAAATGTCGTTTGGCCATTTGATGGCTAATTTAGGAATTTGAAAGTGCTTTAA
>JBCCLS010000056.1:0-10154 GCA_039026835.1 Bacteroidota bacterium
CGTAGATATATCAATTTTTAAGGTGATTTGGATAGGTTTTCACACTCAAAGAGCGCATTACAACATACTTTCAGGAATGAGCGGAATGGAAGCCTGTGTTTCGTAATATTTGATCATTCCGGAGTATCCTGATTTTCCTTCCAACAACGTTAAAATGGCTTTGTTAGCCAAACGATATGCTCTGCTGGTAGAACTGTTTGTATCTCTGGTTTCTCTATGAATTCTGTAATGAAATAGCACAACGTATCGCATTCGCAACAACTCTTTTCTGTTGATACCATATACATTTTCTGCTTCCGCAACGTATGCTTTCAAATTTGCAGAAACCGGAATTATGGTTACTTCTTTGGCTGCATCATTGAATTCATATTTAAAGTAGTTGGCAGGATCTTCGTAATACGGATTGATACAAAGTGGTCTTTCAGCAAAATATTCGTTCATGAATGTAGCGTAATCCATGCCATCTGCTGGATTTTTAGGATTGGGAGATAGTTTTCCCGCAATCGTGTTCAGCGTTGTTTGAGAAGAATTGACTCTAAATCTCGGTGGTTTGATTCGATTGTTAACTACAGGAAAGACATCTCTTTTAAATTTTTGATTGCAAATTTGACACGAAACCAAATAGTTTTCATAACTGTAAGCCAGCCACCAATATTTACTTTTGGGACGGTAATGCTCTACATCTCCATAGGCTACTACTGCAAAAGGCGATTCACAATACGCGCATTTTTGTTTGGTTTCTCTACTTAATTGGGCTTTGGCACTTTTCCATCTTCCTGTAGCAAAATCGTGCTTGTCTATACTATCGCGCCGAACTTTTATTTCTTCTTCAATTAACTCACGCTCCCAAGCTTTGCGACTGCCTTCGTAAAAGTTTTTAGGAAATTTAGCATCAATAATTCGTGATAATTTAATCATTGCCTCGATTCCTTTTGAGTTCACTTTTCAGTTCATTCATGAGCGAAAGGTAATCGTCATCAAAAAGGTTTTGTGTACGATCTAATTGCATTGGAATTTCGGAGAGTTTGCTTTCCAACTCATCAAAACTTTGAATACCGCGCTTGGTGACTTTTTCAGAAAGATTTTTATTCTTGTAGTCATTTTTCAAATTTTCAACATACACAGATTCGTCGGTGTCTAACCCAAATATGTTCGACATGATAATTTGATGAATCAGCAATCTACTAGGATCACTTTTGTAATTGAACAATTCTAAACCGCTACTTTCATTTCGCATTACAGTGTATAATTCACCACTATTCGCTTGTTGTGCTACAAATGGGGAATGCGTAGTACAGATGATTTGTGCATTTGGAAAAAGCGTTGTAATGGTTTCCATAATGGTCCGTTGCCAACTCGGATGCAAGTGCAAGCCAATTTCATCAATCAACAATAAAAATCGGGCGTTGAGTGCATTTTGATAATCTTGGAAAGTTTCCATAATTCGATAAAGCAGATCGCTAAACCAATTGGCAGTCACTTTGTACCCATCACTGAGTTCATTGAAATTGATCACACCATCTTTGGTTTCAAAAAGAATTGATTTTGCACCTTTGTCAGGTCTCAAAAAACTAACACCTGGCAGCAGTTTATTCAGTGCTTTTTTTATGGTGTGAAGTCCCACTTCGCCTTGGTAATAATCCATTTGAAAAATCCAAGAATCAAGTGGAAATAAATAAGCATCTGCGCTAAATAATGTGGCTACATTCTCGGCACGATCGGTGTCAAAATTACTAGATCTACGCCTAAAAAAACTATTGCCTGTTCTTCGATTGACGCCGTATCCAATCGTAAAATAATTTCTTTTTGATTTTTCGATGGCTTTGTCTATCGCAAGTAAACTTTTTTGATTTCTAGAGATCATCATCGTGAACGAATCTCCTTCTTCGAAAGTAATATCAATTTTCCGTATTCTGTTGTCGGCAGTGCGTAAAGTAGCTGCTATTGATGCTTTTTTAGCTCCTTTTTTAATCCAATCATTAGGTTTTCCTAGCAATTCACCAATTGCATTGCTTCCCGAGGTAACTAAAGCTATGGATTTTAAAATAGTACTTTTTCCAGTACCGTTGTTTCCTAAAATAATTGTTTTGTTTTTTATTTCATTCTTCTCATTAAAAAAGTCTATTTCTAAGTGAGCGAAACAACGAATATTGTGTAGTACGATTTTCTCTAAAAACATCTTTATCTTTTTACGACTATTGCAAGTTACAAAAAAGCAAGTCAAGATGTAGTATGCGTACTTATTTCTTTTGTGTGAAGAAAGGAAACGCTAGGAGATAACGGAATGTCAAAATTATTCAATCTTTGAATTTTTGAATCTTTCAATCTTTCAATGATAAACCAAACTAAGCATTTGCATACTCGTGCAATGTCTGCACAACGTAATCAATTTCTTCTTTGGTATTGAATTTTGAAAATGAGAAACGTAATGATGGTTTTTCTAAGTCTTCGTCGCTTAAAATTGCGCGCAATACATGTGAACCTGCACTACTTCCCGATTGACATGCACTTCCTTTGGAGCAAGCAATGCCTTTTAAGTCCATGTGAAATAGCAACATCAATGCTTTTTGCTGATCAAATGGCAAACACACATTAACCAATGTATACGTGCTTTTGGTAGTTTCGTGACAGTTTCCGTTGAATTTTACATCCGGCAATACTTTGGTGAGTTCGTCCATAAAGTAATTTTTCAAACCTTCCACATAAGTAGCTTCTGCTTCCAAATTGTCGTATGCCAAACGAAATGCTTCTTCCAATCCAACTACATTGTGAACAGCTTCCGTTCCTGCGCGAAATCCACGTTCTTGCGAACCACCAAAAATCAACGGTTTTAATCCTGAATCTTTTCGTATAAATGCAAAACCAATACCTTTTGGCCCATGAAATTTATGCGCCGCTGCTGCCATAAAATCAACAGGTGTTTTTTGTACATCCCATTCAAAATGTCCAATAGATTGTACTGTATCTGAATGAAATAATGCACCGTATTCTTTGCAAATTTGAGCAACTTTGTCCACGTCTAATATGTTTCCTATTTCATTATTAACGTGCATTAAGCTGACTAATTTTTTGGAATTGTCTGCTTTTAAAAGCGCTTCCAAATCATCATAATCAGGCGTTCCGCAGGATTGTAGTTTTACATAGGCAACTTTAATATCACTTTCTATACGCAACTGCTCTACGGTATGTAACACCGCATGATGCTCAATTGGAGAAGTAATAATTGTAGTCACACCCAAATCACGAACCGAACAACGCAATGCCATGTTATCAGCTTCTGTACCGCCAGAAGTAAAAATAATTTCTTGTGGAGACGCGTTTAAATATTTGGCAATCGTTTTTCGTGTCGTTTCAATTAAAGTTTTAGACGAGCGTCCAAAACTGTGCGTTGAAGAAGGATTTCCAAAGTTTTCTTCCAAAGCTTTTTTGATACGATCAACAACTTCTGGTCGAATTTGAGTTGTTGCTGCACTGTCAAAATATACGTTCTTCATTTAATAGCTGTGTAAATAGGATTGCATATAAAAAGATGAACAAAAATAAGTGAAATAAAATTATTAACAATATGTTTCGAAATAAATAGAGTTTTCTTAATACTTTTGCTTACGAATTTGATAAAATTAATGACACCTTTATGAAGAAGATCGTTTTCCTTTGTGTATTGGCTTTTACTTTTTTTAGTTGTGATGATGGAGATTTAACTATTGAAGAAATTGATTTAACAACTACTGCTGACGTTCAGGTCTGCCTTGATCCTATACCTGCAGGTGTAACACTCCTATTTCAAATTGATGGTGCTGAAACATTAATTTTACAAGTTCCAAACGATTTACTTATTAACGAAGTGACAACGGTTGAAGAAAATGAAGACGGTGAAATGGTGCCGGTTCCACGAACTGCTACACTAAATTCAGACGCTACATGTTTTTACCGAAGCTTCGAAAGTAATATCACAAGTAATTATTTTTGTGACGAATTGCCTTCCGATATTCCAGTTGCCTTAGAATATACCGCAGTTTCTGGAACAGTTGAAGTATTGACTACTGAAACTTTAGATGATGAAACGATGTTACCATCTGCATACAATCATGAGATACAATTTACAAACGTTGTATTTACAGGAACCAACGGACAAGATGTGCGTTACAATGTGTATAGCTTTGGGAACATCACTACGACCGTGGAGTAATATCATTGGTATCTTTTTGCAAAAATTATAGCACTCTTGACTTTTTCTGCAAGTAATTGATTGTAATTTTTAGTATGTTTTATTGGGTATCGGTTGTGTATGAAAGCACATTACTCACCATTTTCTCCTGTTTTGCATTGGCAACTTTTTCTTCACAGATTTTGTTACACAATGCGCCTTCATCGTTTTGACAGGTTGCCACACAATCATCAAAATTAGCACTTTGACATTTTTGGATGCAATCTTCATCTCCGTCACAGTTGAGAATGCATTTATTGTAACATTTGGCATTACATTCTGCAATACAAGCGTCTTGGCACGAGGCTAAATAGGCTTCTTCAAATGTTTGATACGGATCAGGAACTGCTACAGGCTTGCCTACATTGTCCAAGAAAAAACTAAAATCTGTTCCGTTGCTTTGTGCCAATCCATGACATCCAAAACAACCGCCCATATTGTACGTTCTTCCATTAGCAGCTACATTTTGAATTGATGCATTGAAAGGATCCGTAAACGAACCGTGAAATTGTGTGAGTGTCAAATCAGATTCGATAACATAGTTTGCCATAAAGTAATTGTTATCACTAGTGCGTTCGGTATAATCAATAGGCGTTCCCTGAACACCAATCAATTGATAATATTGCCATTTGGAGGCTGCATTTACAGATTTTATTTTTTGCTGAACCACCGCATTTACATTTTGTAACGTTTCTGGAATTACACGCTCTATGACTGGATTCAAACGATGCGGATCTACATCTACATATTTGATTCCGTTGACAATAATGCCGGCAGTATCTATTCCTAAGGTTTGCATGTCGTTGTTGCGTTCGTCTACCTGTTCCCAAGAAGCAAATACATAAGTTGGATAGTTTTGTGTTTTGCGAATGATGTGCATTCCTATCACTCCAAACGTATATACCTTAGCATCGTATTTTTTAGTCGTAGGATTTTTTCTAAAGGCAACCACTTCTTTGGTGATAAATCGGCTTGGATCATCTCCTTTGGATTCGTCTAATTGTCGAAATGCCATTTTAATCTCAATGGTTCCTTCATTGGTTTCATCTGCACATGGAAGACAAATGAGTGCATTTTTTCCTGAACTTAAACTATCACTCGCGCACATTTGTGCTTTGCTTAAACTTTTGTAGAAGTCAATGCCTTTGGCACTTCCTCGTTTTTGCGCTGATGTCAATGACGCATCTGTTGGAAAGTATTGTTTTACATAATCGTAATTTACCAAGTTAGATTTGGCTTCATACAGTATTTGATGTTCGTTTTTATGGGCAAATACATACGCTGAACCGATTTCATTATCTTCATCCAACACATTCCAATACTTGCTCAAATCCAATCCATTGAGGTTGATACTGTCCATCATGGTGAATGTGTAACTTGGTTTTCCTGTACTCAAATCTTTGGTTCGCTTGCCGTCAGCGGGACGCAATTCTATGCGATGCATGTAGGTTTCCCAAACTGCCAAATCTGGTTGTGCATCGCTTGAAGATAATTCCCATGAAGTATCAGGTGTAGCGCGTTTGTTGTCTGATGTCCAACTCGATTCCCAATTTAAAGCCACAAATAATTGCCATGCATATGCTGCCAATTCTGCCTGACTCGCATTGACAGCAGCATCTGTTGGTAAATTGTACGAAATGGTAAAATTATCAGATAATTGAAAGGAATCTGCAAGGTCGGTACTTTTGCTATTGTCAGCACAGTTATAGCAAAAAAAGATTGCCAGTAGCAAGCTAATGCCACCTAGTACTTTGTGAGTCTTCATGTCGGTTAGTTTAAATTATCAGCAATTTTTAATGTAAAAATTAAAGATTGCCTTTTTAAATATATGAATTAACCCAAAAAAGAAATAATTTACCTACTAATTTTTCAGTAAAGTAGACTCATTCTATGTTAGCGATTCTTGTTGTAGTTTGTAAAGAAGCGTTGTGATTGATACATTACAAGGCAATAGCAAGAATTAATTTGGAATTTCCAACTCTTGTAGCAACTGTTGAAAATCAGCATATTCAGTGTCTGTTTTAAAATCTGAAAGTTTTCGATACTTTCCATTTGTCAATTGAAGTATGTGCCGTTTTTTGCCAAAAACTGTTTTTGTATTGAGTCTTCTAATATTTGCTACAGGAATTTTTTTTACGTTTGATTGCTTAAGTAACGTATAACATAAAGTTGCCAATGAGATGATTCCGATCGTCAACCAAATAAGCTCCATTGTTCCAAAACCATCTTTTGATTTTATCATCCAAACTGAGGCATTGAATATGTTAGCAATGGCTATGAAATTTATAAGTCTTGCTTGTGTTTTACTATTGTCGTCAATAACTAAAGTTTTTGTTTCTTTATGGTAGTGGATTTTCATTTTACATGCGAACATTTTACTTTATTTTCACACCATTTTCAACAAGATAGAAATGTTTTTCTTTTATTTGTTGAGTAATCTTATTGAGTTCTATAAATATGTTGTCGTATTCTTCTACACGAATCTTCATTTTAGGTGCATTCTGACTAAATTCCTTGGATTTTGCATTGATGGTTTTCCTAAAATCTTCTAGCTTGGCACCTATTAATGCTGATATTTCTGCGGGATCAACATCTTGCTTCAGTAGTTTGATGCCTTTGTCTAAATACTGAATGGAAGAATCTAAGAGCATTTCTAAATCTGCTTTGAAGTTGTCTAAATATACTTCTTTTTCATTTTTAGGTTCCGCGCAAGACGTGAGGATAAGACAGACAATGAATGTAAAGATTGTATTTTTCATATTGTTATGTAATGAGGTATTTAAAACGAATTAATTTGTACTCCGTTTTCTTTTAGGTATTTATATTTTTCTTGTGTGCTCTTAAAGATAGCTTTTAATTCTCTAAAAATATCGGCTAGTTCTTCTTCTGTAAATTTTAATTTTTTAGCTACTATTTTAAAAGCAATCAATTTTTCCTCAATTTCAACTTCCCATTTTGCCAATTCAGGACTGATCAATGTTGCTATTTCTTTTGGACTTTCTCCTTCTTTTAATAATTTAATTCCTTTATCAAAACAGCGCTCTGAAGAATCATTTAGTTGCTGCATCTCAAATTTAAAAAACTCAATTTCTTTCTGTTTTTCTGCTTGAGATTGTCCTACTGTAATTTGGATACAAAAGAGCAGTAATATTATTGCAACATATTTTTTCATTGGGACTACTGTAAGATTATCTCGGGTTTTGAAAAATATACACTTCCGTAGCTCCCAAACCGTATTTTTGATAGTTGGCGTCATAGTATTTTACATTGTCATATCGACGAAATAAATACTCCAATTCCTGTTTTAACACGCCAGCGCCCACTCCGTGGATAAACACTACTTTTGGAATTCGTTTTTTGATAGCAAAATCCAATTGTCGTTTGGCTGTATCGGTCTGTAACGTCAACATATCATAATTGCTCATGCCTTTGCTAGCATTTGTGAGTTGATGAATGTGCAAATCAACTTCCATGACATGTTCTACGCGTTCTTTCTTGGTTTTGGGCAAGATGCGTTTTGACTTTTTTGCCGCTTCTTTTTCTTGCAAGGCAGCATATATTTTTTGGTTGGATAAATCGCTTGCAATTTCATCCGAAGAAATTGTAACCAATTCAGACGCTTCAAAATTAAGCGGAAAACCTTCATCCGTCTCTATGGTAATTGTTGTGCCATTCACAGCTGTGATGACTCCTTTGATGACATCATCAACTGCTTCTACCCGATCTCCTATTTGAAAATTCATAGTGTTCAAATTTACATCATTAATGTGAATGCCCCATAAAATAATAATACATTTGATAGAGAAACAGAAATATTCCCGCTAATACTAAATACCAATTGACCGCTTTGAAAAAGGCTGGAAACTGTTTGTGCTTTCGCGAAAGCGTAATAATACATACGATAGGAATTAACGCCAATACTTGCCCAATTTCCACACCTATATTAAAACACAAGATTTTAGCCAAAATTTGATCATTTCCCATGTCAAACGACTGTAATCGCGTAGAAAGTCCAAAACCGTGAATGAGTCCAAAAAGACCAACCATGAATAGTAAATTGGGCGCTTGTATTTTTAATTTTTCAAAACCTCCTAAGTTTTCAAATCCTTTGTACAACACACTTAACGCAATAACCGCATCTACCAAATATTCATTGGCTGTAATTCCCGCATACGTGGCGCCAATTAAGGTAATACAATGTCCTACGGTAAATACGGTAATGAATTTTAAAATGTCTTTAAAAGTTCTTAAGTAGAAGATGACTCCAGCCAAAAAAAGTAAGTGATCATAGCCTGTAAGCATGTGCGTTGCACCTACTTGAATGTATGCCCACAAACCACCATTTCGCAGCAACTCTTGGTCAGCACTAGTAACATCGTGAGCAAAACCCACGAACGGAACAAATAGTAAACATAACGGAAGTATTTGCTTTAGAGTACGATAGTTCATCAGTTCTTTTTTCTAAAAACCAAGAATAGCAATCCTACAATAACCACACTTAAGAGTATAAAAATCCAAGTAGGAATGAACTCCTCATCCTCAGAATCGTTGTGTGTATGTGTAGTTTCATCATGTTTGTGCGTGACCTCAAATGTCAACGTTGCCCATTTAGAACGATGCGTCAATTCGTCGCTATCTGTTACATTTTCCATGTGAATGGTACGCAAATAATACACACCATCAGCAGGTAAATTGACTGTAACCATTCCTTGTGCGTCTGTACGTAATTGTTGACCGTCGGTATGTGTATGTGCTTCTTCTGAATGTGATTCGTGCTTGTGATCGTGTGCATGTCCTTTTTCATCATGTTTGTGACCGTGATCATGATCGTGTGCATGTCCACTGCCATCGTGATCATGCGCATGGTCTCCGTGATCGTGCTCATGATACGTATGAAGATGATTGGCATACACTAATTGATTGGCAAATGGTTTCCCGTCTAACAATAATTGTACTTTCAACTGGTCACCAGTATATTTTTCATACGGATTTGCTTGTGGTACAAACTCTATCGGATAACCCAAAACGGTATTCCAATCGGTTGTTTTAACATCTCCGACTTGATAGATTGCTTTTACATGTTTTTGATAACTTTCGACTGCGTCTTGGTCCAATACACTATTTTTTTTGCGGTCTGCAAGCATATCCAACACGCCGTCATGTTGTAGGTAATTGTTGAATTTTTCAGCAGTTAATTCAATATTTCTTGCTTTGGTAGATACGCCAACTACATACGTTCCTGGGTTGCCTGTCGTAAATGGCAATTGAGTAATGGTACTATCTTGATCTTTCCACTGCTGTGGATTGATCGCTGTTCTTTTTCCATGTGCCACGATGGAAGCATCTAACATACGATCGCGCGTGATGACGTTTTCGCTTTTTTCAAAAGTTCCGTTGTACAAACTCACCGTTGCTTCCTGATCAGGTTGCAGGAAATATGTCTCCATTTTCAAATACAAATCGTGACTGCATAATAACAGTATGGTGAGTCCTAGAAAAAAAGGCTTATACAATATATTTGTAAGTTTCTTGGCAATTGTTTTTATGTGGCTGCTCATACTTAGGTGTTTATTTATGAATGAAGAACCGTATTTCTTATGTTATTCTTCTTCTGCATTCTGTATGGTTTCTTGTTGATCGTATTTTTCTCTGTTGAAATATTCTTGGCTGTCATATTCTCGTTGAGAATTTGACGTTAAGGAAGAACTCATTTTGTACAATCCGAACATGATCAAACAAACTGCAATGATTGTAAATACAAGTTGTGTTTGATCTTGAACCGCATCTCGAAAGAGTAAAAATCCTCCACCAACACATACGAAAAAAATATAGATTCCGGTTTTATAACTTGATTTCACCGCGTACAATTTTAGTATACAAAAATAGTATTTTCTGTAAAAATGAAGACTTCAATAACGAAAATGATTTATCCGTTTTTAAGCAAAAC
>JBCCLS010000057.1:0-10081 GCA_039026835.1 Bacteroidota bacterium
TAGAGGGCTAAGATTGCTTGTTTAAAATAAAATATACTATGATTCCTAAAATACAATACACAAAAAGTGGTCATCTCAATATTGCCTACCAAGTTTTTGGTTCAGGACCTATTGACTTGGTGTATATTCCAGGTTGGATTTCCAATATTGATTGGATGTGGACCTGCCCGGAACTGGTAGATTTTTTTCAAGAGTTAAGTCAAGTAGTACGTATTATTCTTTTTGATAAACGAGGCACGGGACTGTCGGATCGAATTGTAGAATTATCTACGCTAGAAGAACGCATGGAAGACATTACGGCTGTGATGGATGCTACAAATTCCAAAAAAGCCATTTTGTTTGGACATTCGGAAGGTGGAAGTGTGTCTGCGCTGTTCAGCGCTACATATCCAAACCGTGTCATTGCGCTCATTACATTTGGAATTTTTGCCAAGCGAAGATACTCAGAAGATTATCCGTGGGCACCTACTGATGAAGAACGCCAGAAAGTATATGATATGATAGAACACAGTTGGGGAAGTGGTGAGATGAATTTAGAATCGTTAGTGCCTTCCAAAGCAAACGATCGACAATTTATGAATTGGCTGGCAAGTTATTTCCGTTCTGGCGCAAGTCCGAGAGCAGCTATGAAATTGACCAAAATGAACACGGAAGTAAACATTATTGACATTTTGAGATACATAAAAGTGCCCACATTGTTAATGCAGCGTACCAACGACATAGACGTAAAAATTGAAGAAGGAAAGTTCATTGCAGATCGTATCAAAGAATCGAAGTTTGTTGAGTTTGACGGAAACGATCACCTATTTTGGGCAGGAAATACAGGCGAGGTTTTACATGAAATGAAAAACTTTATTCACAAGTTGCCTCCTTGTGACAATTGCTACAAAAAAAGATTATCCACTGTATTATTTGGACAAATCATTACTGCGACTAATTTCAGTGTAAATGTAGAATTCTTAGAAGCAATTGCCGAACAAAACGATGGAACTATCATCAATCATAACAAAAAGTTTTTTATGATGACTTTTGAAGTGCCTGGCAAAGCCATTACAGCGGGAATTAGCATCTTGAACGATTTTAAATCAAAAGAAATACCATTCTCGGCAGGGATTTACATGAAGGAAAGTACTGAAAATCATGTCATACCTTCGGATAGGCGAGACGATTATATGATTACCTCAATTTTGTCATTGATTAAACCCAATAAAATTTTAGTCACACAAGCCATCAAACACCTATTATCTGGCTCTGAGTTTAACTTTTCTAAAGACACATCAATCTTAACCTACAAAACACATCAACTTTGCAAGTTGTATACAGTTTCAGATAAGTCCAATACCTATGAAAAAATATCGTTTCCATATGGATTTTCTAAATATGATTCGTTTTTAGAAGATGTATTAAAAATTATAGATGAACATTTAGACAATAATGCGTTTGGAGTAGAAATGCTCACAAGAGAAACTGGCGTAAGTGAACGAAAATTGCAACGACGAATCAAGGAGACCACAGGAAAGTCTCCAAGTCAACTCATCACATTTATCCGATTGAACAAAGCAAAATCCGCTTTGTCAGTAAATGAAGATACTGTAGCTGAAATAGCATTCAAATTTGGCTTTTCGAGTCCTTCGTACTTTTCAAAATGTTTCAAAAAAGAATTTGGAATGCGTCCCACCGAAGTTGTAAGTGTAAAAAAATTAGTAAATTGATATACAGTGTAATAGAATAGGAAGTTTTGTAAAATTATATGCTAATGGCGGAAAATTACAAGTAAAAAACGGGATTCTTACAGAAACAAGATACTATTGAAAGTACATTTATCAAGCGGGTAAAGATGAAAAAAAGAAAATTTTTCCTTTTCACAACATATATTTCCGTTTTAGCGAAGTTTAGTAGTTATCATACACAAAAAAGTTGTCTATTTATATCACTTCTAAATGATTCGTTACCATTGTATAAGTGTGTCTAAAAAGGTAAATTACAAAGATATTCGCAGCTTACAAAAGCGTTTTATGAAGAAAAAAGAACAGAACTCATATAAGAAATTAAACAAAAAGAAAATGAATCGAAAATTAACCGTAGTAGCTTTATCATTAGTCGTTGTAACATTATACAACTGTACCACTAATACCATTGCTGAAGAAGAAATTGCCGATTTGCCACCTATTGTTGAAAGTATCACGTACGATGAAGATGTGGCACCAATTTTTGAAAATAATTGTGTAGGTTGTCACAGCGGACCTGCCGCAGTTGCGGGACTGGCACTAGATGGATATGCCAATGCAAGAGCTGGCGTAGAGCAAGGAAATGTTATTCCTCGTATCAACGATGTGGCCAATCCGATGCCACAAACAGGACTCATGCCAGCAGCAGACCGTCAAATTATTGAACAATGGGCCACCGATGGTTTCCTTGAAAATTAAACACCTAACGATAACAATATGAAGAAAATACTATACCTGTGCATGTTCTTTGCAGTGAGTACTGTGGTTGCACAAAAATACTATACCAAAACGGGGAAAACCTATTTCAAAGCGTCTGTAGAAGCTTTTGAACCTGTCGAAGCTACAAGTGAAAGCACAACAGCCGTTATAAACATGGGAACTGGCGAAGTAGCAGCCTTGCTATTTATCAAATCATTTCACTTTCGAATTGCTTTGATGGAAGAACATTTCAACGAAAACTATATGGATTCTGATAAATATCCAAAAGCTAAATTCAAAGGGAAGCTCGAAGGTTTCAACATGGCTGATATTTCAGAAACTCCTAAAGAATACAAACTCAGCGGAACATTGCAAATGCGAGAAATGGAAAAAGCAATTTCCACAACAGCCAAACTTTCTAAAAGTGGCGATAACATAATCCTAGAATCTTTCTTTACGGTAAAGCCTCAAGATTTTGGAATTAAAATTCCAAGCATCGTACGCGAAAAAATAGCCAAAGAAATTAACATTACGCTGAATTATGAGCTTATCGAAAAAAAGTAAAATACTACTCATTTCGCTTGCTGTCCTTGTAGTAGCAGCTGTTGGAGGCTATTTTTACATCTACAAATCACACAAAACCTTAGACGACATGGAACTTGTCTACACAGGAAGTGCGGAAGAATTTAAAAGCAAAATGGACACCAATGCAGACACATGGACAAAAGCTGGTGACAAAGTTATTGACCTTACAGGCGTCATTACTGCTAAAGATGTAAAAGGTATTTCTGTTAATGGCGATTTCTATTTTCAATTGGCAGAAGGCACCAAAACTAACGACTTAGCCGAAAATCAAAAAATACGAATCAAAGGTAGAATTATTGGGTATGACGATTTACTCGGTGAACTAAAACTTGATAAGGCAATCATTCTTAAAAAATAACACACATGAAACATTACTATCTATTCTTACTTTGCTGTTTATGCAGCATGGGATTGTATGCGCAAGATGATTTATTAGATGAATTAGAAGACGAAGCAACACCAGAAACCTTTGTGTCACCTGCATTCAAAGCAATGCGCATTATGAATTTGCAATCGACCAAAGTTGCAGCCAAAGGCGACTTTTATTTATATGTATCACACCGTTTTGGTTCTTTGGAAGAAGGACTCACCACCTTTTTTGGATTAGACAACGCCAACACACGAATTCAGTTGGTATATGGATTGTTTGAAGGATGGCAATTTGGAATCAGTAGAGAATCCTTACGCCAAACGTATGCTGTGTCTACCAAAATGAAAATAAAAAATCAGTCAGATGTTTTTCCTGTTAGTTTGGTGGGATATGCTACTGCCAATGTAAACACACAAGTACGCAAAGACCGCTTTCCATTCTTAACCTTTGACGATCGCTTAAGTTATACTACACAACTATTAATTTCTCGCAGATTTAACAACAGTTTTTCGCTTGAATTGGCGCCGTCGTATGTGCGTCACAACCTCACGTTAGAAGCCAATCAAAAACACGATCAATTTGTCATGGGAATTGGTGGACGTTTGAAAATCAGCAAGCGTATGTCAATCAATGTAGATTATGCATACAATTTTAACAGAGCTGAAGAAACTGTGTTTAGAGATCCGCTGACTGTTGGTGTGGATATTGAAACTGGTGGACACGTATTCCAATTGTTATTCTCCAATGCACAATCAACCAATGAACCTGGATTCTTAAGTTATGCAGAAGGTGATTGGGGCACAGGTGATATCTTCTTTGGATTTAACATTGTGCGTGTATTCTAATAAAAAACACCATAAATTATATAGCAAAAAGGCTGTCTAAAAGGTAATTTCAAACGTCATTCTGGACTTGGTCCAGAATCTCATAACACTGATTTTAACTGTGATGAGAAAAATAAAACCTAAGCTGAATTTATTTCAGAATTAAGTTTGGTTTGATGAAATCTGTACTTTTTAGACAGCCTCTTTTTCTTACATAAGTTTGTTTTTACCAACAAGCCAATGTTGCGTTCGTTCCACATCCTACTGCCAGTGTAACACAGGCATCAGAAAGGCAGTTGCTAGTTATTGGGCAACCACTTGTTACCGGACAATCAGTTGTAGGTGGTTCGCAACCCACAAGCGTTATAATACAATTAAATGAGCCTCCAACAATTTGATCTGTCGTTAAATTAGAAACCTTCGATTTTGAAAGTTGTAGTTTTTTTAAGGATACTTTTTGTTTTTTCATAATATGAATTTTAGTTTAATTTTTATTAAAACTATCAAAAGCAGATCGTGAATAAAAAAAACTCAAAAAATACTGTGTAGATGGTAGTAAAATCAAAATAGATGGTAAAAAAAAAGCTTCCACACAAGTGAAAGCTTTTTAAAATTTTTCTATGGAGAATGTTCTCCTAGTAGCACTGAATCCCCTGAGGACAAACAGAATCAGATTGACATCCAAAGTTTGTATATCCACATCCTTGTGTCGGCGCTGGACAGTGTTGTGTTGGAGGTGGTGGACATGTTTGTGATGGAGGTGGTGGACATCCAACAGATGGATTACAACCAAAATCAGTAAAGCATGGCTCTGCAGTTCCTGTCCAAGACTGGAAACCACCTGTCCATCCGCTAGTTCCTCCGTTTAATTTGTCAGACTCTAACGATGCTACTCTTGATTTCTTCAAAGCTAATTGTTTTAAGCTAATTTGCTTTTTTTTCATGATTATTGGGTTTGTGGTTAAAAAGGTAAAAGTATAAAGAAGTTATAAGTTGTGTCGATGGAAAGTCCGTAATAAAAGTAAGTGGTTTACAGGCAAAAAAACATAAGCTCCTAGCATTCCTGAGCGCTTTATTTTAGTGATAATCCATTGTCTGAATAAAGGAAATAATATACAATTTTGTGTAAATGCACATCCATCACGCTGGCAGCCAACATCCGCAGGCAACATTGCTGCGTATCTGTATCTACTCAATGTACTTTGTGCAATTCAAACGATACCACTTTTGATTTTTGTAACATTAATTGCTTCAAATTAATTTGCCTTTTTGCGTGATATTTTTTTGAAATTATGTTACGAAAATAGTGTGCATGGTTAAATCTGATAGGTAGAGAACTCATAAAACGATAGTTTTTTTCAATCAAAAAAGAAGCTGTCTAACTCAGACAACTTCTTTTCTATAATACGGTTATATCACTGTATTAGTAGCACTGAATCCCTGGAGGGCAAACTGACATTGATGGACATGCATCTGTTGGATATCCTCCACCAGTATTTCCGCCACCGCCTGGGTTGCCGCCGCCACCGCCTGGGTTGCCTCCGCCACCACCTGGGTTGCCTCCGCCACCGCCTGGGTTGCAGTCAAAATCAGTGAAACAAGGTTCAGCTGTTCCTGTCCAAGACTGGAATCCGCATGTGTACCACGATCCGCTTGTTCCTCCTGTTAAAGCGTCAGATTCTAATGAAGCTACTTTTGATTTTTTTAAAGCTAATTGTCTTAAGTTTACTTGCTTTTTTTTCATGATTTTTAGGTTTATGGTTATTTCATAAAACTACTAATAACTCCCCAAAATGTTTGATAGGAAATCCGTAATAATAGTACTGTTTGTCAAAAGAAAACCGCGTTACTTTCTATAAAAAAATAACGCAGTTGATACAATAATTGTGTATGTTTTAGTTTTCATTTTGTGTTTCGCAACGGCACAAGGTTTTTTCGCATTCTCCGTTTCCGAAAGAAGAGCAATCGCTATCCACAGGAACACGTCCTCCAGTAACAACTTTCTTTAATGTGGAAATCTTTTGTTTGTTTAATTTTAATGAATTCAAATTTCTTTTTTTCATCTGTGATAATTTTAAAGGTTTGTTAAATTGTTCTTTTTTAAATGTACAATTTAAAAGTGAGATAATTTTATTCAGAGTCACAGAAAATTAATACATTCATGAATGTATTTTAGAACATTTATAGAATTCGATAAACAATCAATAAAAATTGTAAATTTGCAACCTTGAAAAGTAGAGTTCCATGTTAGAAAAGTTAGAAATAGTAAAGCAACGTTTTGATGAGGTGAATGATTTAATCATTCAACCCGACATTATTGCTGATCAAAAACGATATATACAACTCAATAAAGAATATAAAGACCTTAAAATACTTGTTGAAAAACGCGATGTATACAAAGAGCTTTTAGACAATATTACCGAAGCAGAAGAAATTATCTCCGATGGAAGCGATGCGGAAATGGTTGAAATGGCAAAAATGCAATTGGACGAAGCAAAAGAAGCGTTGCCAGCCTTGGAAGAAGAAATTAAATTTCTACTAATTCCAAAAGATCCAGAAGACAGTAAAAACGTAGTGGTAGAAGTGCGCGCCGGAACCGGTGGAGACGAAGCCAGTATTTTTGCGGGCGATTTGCATCGTATGTACACCAAATACTGTGAAGGTCGCGGTTGGAATGTCAGTGTGGTAGATTATAGCGAAGGAACTTCGGGCGGATTTAAAGAAATTATTTTTGAAGTTTCAGGTGAAGATGTGTACGGAACAATGAAGTTTGAAGCGGGCGTACATCGTGTACAACGTGTGCCACAAACAGAGACGCAAGGACGTGTACATACGAGTGCTGCTACTGTGATGGTATTGCCAGAAGCGGAAGAATTTGATGTGGAATTAGATATGAATGATGTACGAATTGAACGTACCACTTCTACAGGACCTGGCGGACAATCCGTAAATACAACCTATTCGGCCATTCGTTTGCATCATGGACCTTCAGGGTTGGTAGTGAGTTGTCAAGATCAAAAATCATCACATAAAAACTTGGAAAAGGCATTAAAAGTATTGCGTTCGCGTTTGTATGAAAAAGAATTGGAAAAGAAGCTTGCCGCAGATTCAGCACGACGTAAAAGTATGGTGTCATCAGGTGATAGAAGTGCCAAAATTAGAACCTATAATTACCCACAAGGACGCGTTACCGATCACAGAATTGGGTTAACTTTATACGATTTATCCAATATCATCAATGGAGATATTCAAAAAATCCTAGATGAATTGATGTTGGTGGAGAATACGGAGAAATTGAAAGAATCAAGTGAACTTTGATGCTAGGTTTTGGGTCTTGGGTTTTAGGTCTTAGGTAAAAGTTTGTAGAAGAATACCCTCGAAATACTCTACTATTAAAATTATAAATATGAGAGATTTTCGAAAATTGGATGTATGGAAAAGTGCCATTGATCTTGTGACAGATGTTTATAAAGTCCTTGAACTATTTCCTGATAAAGAAAAATTTGGACTACAGTCACAACTATCAAGAGCTATTGTTTCCATTCCTTCAAATATAGCTGAAGGATGTGCGAAAGATTCGCAAAAAGAATTTATAAGATTTTTAAAAATTAGTTTAGGGTCTTCTTTTGAGGTGGAAACTCAACTAATAATAAGTATCAAACTAGGATATATTTCAAATACCAAAGGGAAAGATATCATTGACAAATTACACATATTGCAAAAAAGAATCAACGCCTTATCAAAATACGCAAAAAACCTAACACCTAAAACCCAAGACCCAACACCCTAACAAATGACCACAACACAACTCATTGCAGAAATTCACAAAAAGAAATCGTTTCTATGTATTGGATTGGATGTCGATTTGCAAAAAATTCCTGCGTTTTTACTAGAAACAGAAGAGCCGATTTTTGAATTTAATAAAGCCATTATTGATGCTACACACCATTTGGCAGTCGCATACAAACCCAATACCGCTTTTTATGAAGCGTATGGCATTAAAGGTTGGAAAGCCTTAGAAAAAACAATTCAGTATCTCAATACCAATCACCCAGAAATTTTTACCATTGCCGATGCGAAACGCGGCGATATCGGAAATACTTCTAGCATGTATGCCAAAGCTTTTTTTGAAGATTTAGCCTTTGATTCCGTCACTGTGGCGCCGTATATGGGAAAAGATTCCGTAGAACCTTTCTTAGCATTTGAAGGAAAGCATACCATATTATTAGCACTGACTTCCAATCAAGGTGCATTTGATTTTCAAACAAAACGCATTGATGAAAAACAAGTCTACAAACATGTGTTAGAAACTTCGAAGACTTGGAAAAACAGTGAAAATTTAATGTATGTTGTCGGTGCGACCAAAGCTTCCTTCTTAGCGGAAATTCGGGAAATTATTCCAGATAGTTTTTTATTAGTACCTGGCGTAGGTGCGCAAGGTGGCAATTTGCAAGATGTTTGTACATATGGAATGACAGATGACGTTGGATTGCTCATCAATTCTTCTCGCGGAATCATCTACGCATCAAACGAAGCCGATTACGCATCTGCAGCAGCGAAAAAAGCACAAGAATTACAATTACAAATGGCAGCTATTTTAGACGTGTAACCAACCTTGATCTAATGGAATTTACAGACCAAATGCAGCGCACGCTACAATTACCTAAAACACCCAAGCGCATTGTGTCATTGGTACCTTCGCAAACCGAATTGCTATACGATTTGGGTTTGGAAGACAGTGTAGTTGGCATTACAAAATTTTGTGTACATCCGTATCATTTTAAAAGTACCAAAACTGTAGTGGGTGGCACTAAAAAAATAAAGCTAGACAAAATTAAAGCATTGCAACCTGATATTATTCTGTGCAACAAAGAAGAAAACACCCAAGAAATGGTGGAAATGCTTGCGCAATTATATCCAGTACATGTTTCTGATGTAAAAACGATTGAGGAGTCACTTGAAATGATTTTGCAGTATGGCGCCATGTTTAAATGCAACACAGAAGCTTCAAAAATTATCAATAAAATTCGCTTTCATCTGAAAGATTTCCAAGAATTTGTCAAAGATATTCCTGTGCAAAAAGTAGCGTATTTTATCTGGCGAAAGCCTTGGATGGTTGCCGGACACGACACCTTTATCAACTATTTACTAAAACTATGCAAGTTTGAAAATATATACGAATCACTTGGAAGATATCCAGAAGTAGAGATTAAAAAAATACGCTTGCAAGGCGATCCTGAAATCGTCATGTTATCCTCGGAACCGTATCCTTTTAAAGAAGAACATGCATTTGAATTGGGAAGATTTACACATCATGCAAAAACAGTTTTTGTGGATGGAGAATACTTTAGTTGGTACGGTTCGCGACTGGCAAAAG
Source organism: Bacteroidota bacterium (assembly GCA_039026835.1). Lineage (GTDB taxonomy): Bacteria > Bacteroidota > Bacteroidia > Flavobacteriales > Flavobacteriaceae > Kordia. The sequence continues at coordinate 9,583 of JBCCLS010000057.1, forward strand.
CGTTTGCATATTTTAAACAATTGCATATAAAGTTGCAATAAAACTAGTTCCTCAAAAGATACTTCTATGCTACGTGGAATGTTATTTATTTTAGCGAAACTTCAAAAAACAAAAAATCGGGCAATGAGACCCGATTTTTATCTTTTAACTAACCCAAAAAATGTTGTAGTAGATTATTACAACAGTACAAATATAGGTCGAAAAAGTAGATTGTTATGTTAAGAGAATATTAGAAATTGATTAAAAAATGTTAAGAATTGTGAAAGTTTATGAATTGATTCTCAGTTACAAAGCTTTTTTGCAGTACAATTAGTGTTGAAGTAGCAATTAATTGTATGCAAAAATAGAATACATTATATCAAAAATCGTCTGGAAGTAATTTTCCAGACGATTTTTGATATAATGTATTCTATTTTTGCATACAATTAATTGCTACTTCAACACTAATTGTACTGCAAAAAAGCTTTGTAACTGAGAATCAATTCATAAACTTTCACAA
>JBCCLS010000058.1:0-10078 GCA_039026835.1 Bacteroidota bacterium
AATTCTTTGAAAAAATCATTTTTGAATTTAAAAAGCTCATGTATTACATAATGACTCGTAAATGGATTTCTAAGTCTTATTGAATACTCTCCAGCATTAGATTTTTTATAATCACTTATGTATTCATTTAGACTATCTAAGAAATCTTTGTAGTTATAAATTTCTTTTTCAAGAAAGCCTCTATATTCAGAATCTAATAAAATTAACTCTTTCACCAATTCATCATTTTGGTTTTCCTTCAAATCCCGCCAAAACGCATCCATAAAATGATTGTACGAAGTGGGCAATCCATGTGCCAAATCAAATCCGTTTCCTGCAATGATGAGTTTGTTCATTGGTTTTAAAGAATGATGTAATTATACTATTAAACTTTCCGTTTCGTTTATATCTCGACTGCGCTCGATATGACACTTGGAAATTACGTAAAATTTGTAAGATTTTTACTTTATAAAATGATAATTCAGAAAAAGGCCTTGATTATTATGTGATACTGAATCTAGTTCAGCATAACGTACTACTTCCTCCCAAAAAAGCCTACAACTACAAATACTGTAATCGCTGGCAAAACCCAGCCAAAATCATACACGCCTAATGGAATGACTTCGCGAAAAGTAACCAAAAAACTGTTTTCAGGATAGAAAAAGTGTAGTGCATCAAACAATCCAAAAACGAACGTAATCAACACCACAGCTCTGAATACAATTGGAGTTGCAAATTTTTGTGGCACTACATTTAAGAAGATCAACACAATCGTAATTGGATAGATAAATTTTAACACCGGAATGGCAATGAGAAAGATGTAATCAAATCCTAATTGTCCAATAACTACACCAATCAAACAAGCTACAATCGCCGTAATTTTGTATACTTGCGGCGAATTATTACATAATTCTTTGAAATAATCTGCGGCTCCTGTGGTGATTCCCACGGCAGTTGTAAAACATGCCAACGCCACTAATACACTTAAAAAAGAGGTTCCAATATTGCCCAACGTAGCTTTACTAATGCCCAATAATAATGTAGCGCGTTTCTTCTCGCTATCCAATCCCATATCAATGCCAATTTCAGTACTAAAATAGGAACCGAGCAGTATCAACCCTGCATAAATAATAAACAATCCAAAACCAGCAATCCAACCTGATTTCCCAATGAGCTTTTTCTTTTCTTCAAACGAACTGTATCCTTTTAAATTCAGTGAAATAATGACAACACCGCCAATAACCACTGCACCAATAGCATCAAAAGTTTGGTAACCTTCCAACAATCCACTAAATAAAGGCGTTTCTAAACTAGTAGGATTCACCGCTGCATGTGGCATTAATAAACCAATTCCAATAATTAGTATCAGTAGTAGTACAATAAGCGGCGTCAGGAATTTTCCAATAAAGTTGAGAATCTTGGAGCGATTCAACGCAAAAACCAATACCAACGCAAAGTAAATACTGCTGGTCAATAACGCATCCGTTTCAAAGTTGGGAAAGATAGAAATATCATGCGTTGCCGAAGCCGTTCTTGGAGAAGGAATTGTGATAGAAATGGTATAGATAATAATACAAAAAACAGTACTGAAAAACGGCGATACTTTCTTTCCAAAATCATACATAGATCCTTGCAATCGCGCATGCGCCAAAATTCCAAAAATTGGAATCACAACAGCTGTCACCATAAATCCAAGCGTAACCAAATGCCACTGATCGGTTGCTTGGTATCCTAACAATGGTGGCAACAATAGGTTTCCTGCACCAAAAAACATAGAGAATAAGGCAAAAGCAGTAATGAGAAGTTCTTTGTTTTTTGACATTTATGTAATTTTTTTTATTCCAGCAATGACTATACTAACGAGTACATACCCAACTCCTAAAGCAAGGTTGATAAATTTGATAATCGCAGTTGCATACGCCAACGAAACCCAATGCGTCTGTGAATCGCCATAAAATAATTGTAGCAACGCAGCATTCTCGACCATATCTAAAAATCCTGCAAAAATTACAGTATTGATCAAAACCGTACCCAAGCGATAGGCTAAAATTTCAGGCACTTTCCAAATACCACTTCGCACTCGGTGAATGACAAAGCAGAGTAAAAAAACGTAGGTAATGATAAAAATATAATCGAACCATAAACTCCATTCGGCAGACAACATAGCGCCGTCAGTCGTTTTCCAAGAATCTAGGATGTGTGTAGCATTGTCCAATGTACTTGCCAATTCCAACGAAATAATTCCCAAAGGGGCAAATTCGTTTTTGAGCAATTCATCAAAATGCACCATACAACTTCCAGCTAACAAAAAACTAGCAATGACTAAAACAAGCAACTTTTTTTCGGCGGCAGGAGAAAGTTTTTGAAAAAGAGAGGATAACATTTTTGATTTCTGATTTTACAAGTAACGAAAGATACATATTTTTGCGAGATGCAACCGATTGTGACCTATAAAAATATCGAAATTGCTTATACCGTTTCCGGGAAGGGAAATGCCTTGGTTTTTTTGCATGGTTTTTTAGAAACAAGTGCCATGTGGGAACCGTATGTGAACATTCTTTCTAAAACACACAAAGTCATCACAATAGACTTATTAGGTCATGGAAAAACACCGTGTTTGGGATATATTCATACCATGGAAGTCATGGCAGAAACCGTATTTGCTGTGGTTAAAGAATTGCGATTGCGCAAATTGCATCTGTTTGGACATTCGATGGGTGGTTATGTGGCATTGGCTTTCGCCGAAATGTATCCTGATTATTTAAAAGGTATATGTTTAATCAATTCTACGACCAGAGCTGACAGCGTTGCACGAAAAATAAATCGCGATCGCGCCATCAAAGCCGTAAAGCACAATCACAAACAATTCATCCGTATTTCAATTACCAATTTATTTCGTCCAAAAAATCGAAAAATCTTTGCTGATGAAGTCAAAAAAGTAAAAAAAGAAGCCCTGACAACTTCATTGCAGGGAATTGTAGCTGCTTTAGAAGGCATGAAAATTAGAGAAGATCGTGAAGTGTTGTTGCATTTTTCACCGTACAAAAAAATGATGATTATTGGCAAACACGATCCGGTGTTGGATTTTGAAGATTTGATAGATCAAACCAAAAATTCGGAAGTAGATGTCGATATTTTTCCAGACGGACACATGAGTCATATAGAAAATAAGGAAGATTTGATTTTTTCACTTCAAAAGTTTGTAGGGAATTAGTGTAAAAAGCTGCTATTTGCAAGAAATTGTAGTGGATTTACTAATAAACTGCAACTAATTCTTCACAAAATTTAACTTTTATTGTAAGAAAATTTTCTATGAATTGACCATTCACCTATCAGTAACATGCATTTCATCTAAAAAAAGTAGCTTTTCATCGGATTTATAATTCGGAATTTGTATCTTAGTTGAAACCAAAGAAAACTTACTTAACCTACTTATTGAAATGGAAAACAAGAGTATCAAAACTACTTTTTCACTCGGAAGAATGTATTGTAGCGTATTCGGTCATCGCTACAGAGTTACCAAGAAAATCACTTCTCACATCAACGAATATCAATGCATGCTTTGTGGTCATGAAGCTACGACCGACGACAAAGGAAAGCTGACCCAATTGACGCCACAATTAAAAGACATCAACGAAACCTTGATCAATATTCATCGAAAGAAGAATCCGGCGTTTTAGTTTTTTAGACACGCTTTGCTTTAAAATCTAGATCGCTTCACTACTGGAGTTTAGACTATGCTTCGCTTGTAATTCTCTGATATAATAAATCTTTGAATTGTCGTTGTGAGCTGCTTCTTGGCATTTCTAAATACCTTTATGATTCGTTAGTACGAGCGTAGCGAAGTAATCTGCTTGAGTCAAGGCTAAATTTCTATTTGCAACATGTAGAATTTATTTGAAAATTCTATGCTAAAACAATTGCACATTTTTCTCTTTGAAGAAAAACCAATTCAAAATTTAGCATTCAAAATCCAAAATTCCTTACGCATCATCCGTAAGCGCATTCCAACCTTGTGCTTTCAACGGAATTTTTGTGTTGGCTCTTGTAATTAAATGAATACCTTCACTTTTTTGTGTCATGTGCCCGATAACCGTCAGATTGGGATTGGCTTTAATTTTTGGATAATCTTCCTGACTAATGGTGAATAACAATTCATAATCTTCGCCACCGCTAAGCGCTACAGTAGTGCTGTCTAAATTAAATTCTTCACAAGTAGAAATGACTTGTGGATCCAATGGAATTTTATCCTCAAACAAATTACATCCAACATTCGATTGCTTGCACAGATGCATAATTTCAGATGACAATCCATCACTAATGTCAATCATAGCAGTCGGTTTCACATCTAAATCGTGCAATAATGGCGGAATATCTTTTCGAGCTTCTGGTTTTAATTGTCGCTCGATAATATAGGAATACATATCCAAATCTGGCTGATTATTCGGGTTGACCTCAAACACCGCTTTTTCGCGCTGCAATACTTTCAATCCTAAAAAAGCACCTCCTATATCGCCCGTTACGACCAATAAATCATTTTCTTTGGCACCATTTCTATAGGTGATTTTTTCTTCATCAACTTCACCAATCGCTGTTACACTGATCAATAATCCTTTGGTAGAAGAGGTAGTATCGCCACCAATTACATCCACATTATACATTTTGGCAGCCAACTGAATTCCAGCATACAATTCTTCTAGCGCTTCCAATGGAAAACGATTCGAAACCGCAATCGAAACTGTGACTTGCGTTGCTTTGGCATTCATTGCATAAATATCAGACACATTTACGACCACTGCTTTGTATCCTAAATGCTTCAACGGCATATAACTCAAATCAAAATGCACGCCTTCTACCAACAAGTCGGTAGAAACTACTACTTTCTTTGAGGTGAAGTCCAATATAGCGGCATCATCTCCTATTCCCTTTACGGTAGAGCTTTGGGTAATAGTAATATTTTTGGTCAAATGTTCTATCAATCCAAACTCTCCCAAACTTGCCAATGAAGTGCGCTGTTCGTTCTTGTCTTTTAACATGCTGCAATAGTATTTATGAAGTTAAAATTGTATTTTAGTCCACTGTTTTTAGCTTCGATCCCTATAAAAACGCAAAATTAGCCAAAAAAATGACACCTATTGCACGAAACCTACTCTTTGTTCTTGCATTGCTTACACTGACCTCAACCTTCGCTCAAATTGTTCCTTGTACAGGAGGATTTGCAGGCTCTTTTCCCTGTGACGGATATGATTTATTATCAAATTTGCCAAAATCTACTTTTAGTAATGAAGACGGCAGTGATATTTGGGGCTGGACGGATGCTACAACGAACAAAGAATATGCACTCATCACATTTGAAGATAAAACTTGCTTTGTTGATGTAACCGATCCTGTAAACCCAATCTATTTAGGAAACATTCCCACTAATGCTGGTGTAAACTTTTGGCGAGATATAAAAGTGTATAACAATCATGCCTATATTGTTGCGGATAATGTGGGGAATCATGGCATGCAAGTTTTTGATTTAACACGCCTGCGCAATGTGAGCAATCCGCCAGAAACATTTGTACCCGACAACATATTGACTGATGTGGGAAGCTGTCATAACATTGCTATCAATGAAGCAACTGGTTTTGCTTATTTAGTAGGATGTAATACTTTTAGTGGCGGTCCACATTTTGTAGATCTTTCCAATCCAGCGAATCCTGTTTCTGTAGGCGGCTATGCTACTGATGGCTACACACACGATGCACAAATAGTAACCTACAACGGTCCCGATGCAGACCATCAAGGCAAAGAAATTATGTTTGCCAGCAACGAAAATGAAATTGTTATTTTAGATGTGTCTAACAAATCCTCTGTGACAAGAATTTCACGAATCAATTATACTGATGTTGGCTATACGCATCAAGGGTGGCTTTCTGATGATCAACGTTATTTTTACTTGGGTGATGAAAACGATGAAATAAATTTTGGTTACCTAACACGTGGGTTGGTATTTGACTTTGTTGATTTGGACAATCCAAGTTTTATTAGTTCTTTCTTAGGAAACTCCAATGCAATTGATCACAATTATTATACAAACGGAAACAAATTGTACCAAGCGAGTTACACTGCAGGTTTGCGTATTTTAGACATCACCAATCCAATGAATGTAACAGAAATTGGATATTTTGATACGCATCCAGAATCAAACAATACCACATTTTTTGGAGCTTGGAGTGTGTATCCATATTTTGCAAGCGGAAACATTATTGTAAGCGATATTGATAGAGGATTATTTGTCATTCGCGATAGCAACACTTTATTAAATCCAGAAGTATCTACTTTTGAATTCATGATGTATCCAAATCCTGCTTCCAATCACACTATGATCAGAGCTGGAAAAAATAAGTTGATCCAAACTGTTGAAATTATGGATGTTTTGGGAAAGAGAGTCGCCCAGCATACCAACATCAATGAAATACGATTTCAACTGCCTGTAGCAAAATTTCCTTCGGGAATATACATAGTAACTATTAACGGTACCACTTCTCGGAAATTAATTGTAAATTAAGGAGTTAGTTGTATCACACACAAAATATAGCATAATGAAAAAAGTAGTATACGTCCTCTTTATCATCTCAGCGCTCAGTTTTGTTGGCTGTGCCAATGATGATAATTCAGTAACACCTGCACCACAGGGAACTGAAACTCCTAATTCTGTAGCATTTCCCGATGCAATTATCTGTCAAAATGGTTTTGCCGGAATCTATCCGTGTAATGGGTACGACTTAATGTCTCACGTACCGCTCACTGTTTTTGGTGCTGCCAGAGGAAACGATTCTTGGGGTTGGGCCGACCCACAAACTGGACGTGAATACGCATTGATGGGAAACAATGAAAATGCTGCCTTTTTAGATATTACCGATCCAACAAATCCTATATATTTAGGAAATCTACCTGCACAAACTGTAGCAAGTAATTGGCGCGACATCAAAGTATATAACAACTATGCGTTTATTGTGAGTGAAGCTCCTGGTCACGGAATGCAAGTATTTGATTTAACGCGCTTGCGAAACGTTGCCAATCCACCAGAAATATTTACACCAGATGCTTGGTATGACGGTTTCGGAAGTGCACATAATATTGTCATCAATGAAGAAAGCGGATTTGCCTTTGCAGTAGGTGCTATGGTGTTAAATGATTCTGGCTTCTCCTTTGCTGGCGGACCGCATTTTGTAAACATTCAGAATCCGACAAATCCAGTTGCAGCCGGCGGCTATCCTGACGATGCCTATTCACACGATGCGCAAGTAATTACCTATAACGGTCCAGATACAGAACATGTTGGAAAAGAAATTTTAATTGGAAGCAATACCAATGAAGTAGTTATTATTGACATTACTGACAAAAGCAATCCAATACAATTATCAACCATCGATTATCCTAACATTGGATACACACATCAAGGTTGGTATACAGAAGATCAGCGTTATTTTATTGTGGGTGATGAATTGGATGAATTAAACTTCGGATTCAACTCGCGAAGTCTTGTATTTGATTTGGGAGATTTGGACAATCCTACCGTTGCTATGTCCTATACAGGTCCTACAGCTGCCATTGATCACAACGGATACACTAAAGGAGATTCATTTTTCTTGGCAAATTACACCGCAGGTGTACGTATTTTAGACATCTCAAATATTGGAAGCGGCGTAGTACAGGAAACCGGATTCTTTGATACCTATCCACAAAACAACGACGCTATTTTCAGAGGTGTTTGGAATGTGTATCCTTATCTTCCAAGTGGAAATATTATTGTAAGTGATATCAATTCAGGACTCTTTATCCTTCGTAAAAACAATGAATAATTCATGAAAAAGCATACTATATATTATCTTTTTTTCGGTCTAATTTTTCTTGTTGCCTGTTCCTCGGATGACGGCACAACAACTCCAGATGACAACACACAAAATCCTGTTGTATTTTTAGGAGAAATTGACTGGGCAACCACACTTGGTGGCACACAAGAAGATACCGCACAAGATATTACAATGACAGCGGATGGCGGTTTTGCCATTGTTGGATTTACAGAAAGTATTGATGGTGATATTACCGACAATACGTCCGAACAAAACAACTATTGGGTGGCGCGTTTGGATGCAGACGGAAATGTATTATGGAGCAAAACCTACGGAGGAACCGCAGATGATCGTGGCGAAGCAATCAAAGCCACCGCTGATGACGGATTTATCATTACAGGATACAGTCGAAGTGCGGATGAAGATGTAAGTACCAATAGTGGTTTTTACGATCAGTGGATTGTAAAGTTAGATGCTGCCGGAAACATTCAGTGGGAAAAAAGTTTTGGATATTCTGGAAGCGATCAAGCGTTTGACATTATGCAAACCAGTGATGGCGGTTACTTTACCACAGGATTTTTAGACATTACAGCTTCTGGCGGACAAGGAGATTTCGGAAGACCTGCGTCCAATGAAGATACAGTTACACTCGAACATGGCGTTGGCGAATATTGGTGTCATAAACTAGATGCCAACGGAAACATTGTGTGGAGTCGCTATTTTGGTGGAACGGACAACGATCGTTCGTATACTACTTTAGAAACAGACGATGCTAATTTTATCATCGCAGGTTCGTCAGAAAGTGACGATTTTGATATCACCAACAGTCAAGGAAGCTATGATTTTTGGGTTGTGAAACTCAGCAATACAGGCGATCTCATTTGGCAAAAATCCTATGGCGGCAGTGGTATTGATATTGGCTATGACATTACCAAAACTAATGACGGCAATTATATTGTTGTCGGTGACACGCGAAGCAATGATGGAAACGTTTCCAATCTGAAAGGTTCTGCGGATTTTTGGGTGATCAAAATTAGTGATACAGACGGCGCATTACTTTGGGAACGCACTTATGGAGGAACAGACTTTGAATCGGCGCGTGGTGTTACACAATTACAAGATGGCGGCTTTGCCATTGTGGGAAGTGCTAAAAGTGACAACGTAGATTTGAATTCCAATTATGGTCAAAATGATTTTTGGGTGATCAAAATTTCAGAAAGTGGCAATATTACTTGGGAGAAAAACTTTGGTGGTTCACAATTAGACATTGCGTTTGCCATTGTGGAAACTAACGATAAAAAATTAGTCATTGCCGGAAGTACACAAAGCAATGATGGAGATATTATACAAAATAAAGGCAGTAAAGATGCGTTGATCATTAAAATTAAATAACATGAAAAAGATAACCTACATATTCTCAATTATCATACTAATACTTGTATCATCGTGTAATAACGATTCTGATGCAATTGAAACCTCAGCGATCAATATTACGTTTGACAACCGTATTTCAGCCAATGAAGATTTGACATTAGGAACGACAGTGTATGTAAATCAAAGCAATGAAAGTGTTGTAACTAATGAATTGAAATATATCATTTCTAACATTGCATTTATTCAAGACAACGGTACTGTTTTCGAATATCCGAAAGAAGCGTCGTATTTCGTCATCAATGAAGAAGACCCAAGCAGTTTAACTCTGAGTTTGACAGGAATTCCTGTTGGAAATTATACACATGTTTCTTTTGGAATCGGCGTTGACCAATCTAAATATCCGTTAGATGGCGGCGTTATGAATTTCATTCCTACTGCTGAAGAAGCAGGTATGTTATGGAATTGGGCTGCAGGTTATAAATTTATCAAATTTGAAGGAACGTACACACCACAAGGTGGCACAGAAGCTCCATTTGTCATTCATGTTGGAAGTCACGGTCAAACCTTAGACAATTACAAATTTGTAACACTTCCGCTAGCAAATACAATGACCATTGCTACAGGAAATACCGCTACTGTTACGGTTGAAACCTATATTGAAAATATCATTGATGCCACCAATCAAATCAAATTTGAAGATACCAACGACATTCAAGTTGATCCTGTAAATGCTCCGAGAGTTGCGACTAATTTAGAAACATCTTTTCGTGCGGAGTAGCCTTTTTTAAGGACGCTAAAACTATACAAATACTACACTTTGTAGTATCATAACTTCATTAGAATTCTTACATTTAAGGAAACGTATGTTTCCTTAGGTGAAGAAA
>JBCCLS010000059.1:0-9996 GCA_039026835.1 Bacteroidota bacterium
ACCTAATCCACGATATTCCCATCACGCATGACAATGGTTCTATCTGCCATTTGTGCGAGTTCTTTGTTGTGTGTGACGATGACAAAGGTTTGCCCGAATTCTTCTCGGAGTTTAAAGAAAAGATTGTGTAAGTTTTCTGCCGATTCAGAATCTAAGTTTCCGCTAGGTTCATCGGCAAAGATGATCGCAGGTTTGTTCATCAAAGCACGTGCCACTGCGACACGTTGTTGTTCTCCACCCGAAAGTTCATTGGGCTTGTGATCGTACCGATCTGTCAATCCAAGAAAATCTAATAATTCTTTGGCTCTTTTCTCTGCAGCAACTTTGTCCATGTTTTGAATGAACGCAGGAATACATACATTTTCAATCGCCGTAAATTCAGGTAAAAGTTGATGAAACTGAAAAATGAATCCAATATGATGATTGCGGAAATTTGCCAATTCTTTTTCAGACAATTGTTCGGTTTTTACATCATTAATTACAAGTGAGCCTTGCGGATTGGGCGACATTTTATCTAAAGTTCCCAAAATCTGTAGTAAGGTCGTTTTTCCAGCACCCGAAGCGCCAATTATAGAAACAACTTCTCCCTTTTTGATCTCTAAATCAATGCCTTTCAACACTTCTAAATCACCGTAACGCTTGCGTATATTCTTTGCTGTAATCATTCAATAGATGTAATAAACGTAAATGTACTATTTAAAGTACGGTTGTACAATTATGAATTTACTTTTGAAGTCCTTTTTTTGCGTTTAAATAGCTTTTTGACATTGTTGTAGTCGATAAAATACACCAAACGGACAGAAAGCGTATGATCAATTGGCGCATTGAACAGACTGTTCAAGCTATCAAAATATCCTGCATCAGAAGCGGTTGTCTGATTAAAGATTTGATTTCGATACAACGCCGTTAAAAAGTTTCCAGGTCCAAATTGCCATGTATAACTCAAATCAATATTCCACGTACTAAAGTTGACATTGGAGTTTCCTAAACCTAACGATTCAAAAGTGCCAGGCGATCGTATCAAACGTCCATTTTCCTGTAGAAAATAAGGAGAATCATCATAATCTACAGTAGTCCAATAGTTTCTGAATATCAAGTTTAAGGTGTTAAAGGCATTAAAACTGTAATTAGCAGAAAGACTGTTGACAAACTCAATTTGATCGCGTTGTCCGAAGACAATCTCATTCTCCAAATCATTGGAATCATTTGCATATCCGCGACGATTATTTTCTACATTTAGTGACGATCTATAGACAATAATACAATTTTCATTGACACGAACTCTTGGTTCAAAGTTAATTCGGTAACGTGTAAACCCTTGATTTTCTTCAAAAAACGTAGAAAAGTTAGCATTTAAATCTAGCGCAAAAGTTTTGTTGTAATCTGTAGAAATAAATCCACGCGCATTGAATTGATTCTCGATGGTAAAAAAGCGTCTGTTGTCAAAATCACGTGGTTCAAAGTAATCAAATTGTTTTCCAGGCGCCCAAAATGCATTCACACCAAAGGCTGTCAAACTTTCTTTCAACACACCGAAAAGATCTACACCAAAATTAACTTCTGTAAACACACTCGGATCGTATAAGCGTCGGTAATTGACAAATGTACTGACTCTGAATTCGTTTAATTTTTCGGTCGGTTCAAATATTTGGTAAGATGCATCTACGCCAAAGTTGTTAAAATTGTTTCTAAAGTTGAGTCCCAAATCGTTGATGTCGTATTTGGTATTGGAAAAACTGTGATCAAAACTGTAACGAAATTGTCCGTTGAGCTTTCGAATGGCAAAGAAAGAATTGAATCCGGTTTCTGTGCCTGTGGGCAAATTTCGATTGCTCATGCGCAAACGCGTATCAATTCCAAGCGTATTTTTTCTATTCACCAAATCAGCTACAATTCCTGTCACATTTGCGTCTCTAAAACCGCTTCCATCTCGGGTAACATTGGTGTTGATTAAGCTAATCGATGAATTTTGATTAAACTGTTGATCGATCACCATAATATTGTAATTGGTCAAGGGTTCAATTACTTCCTGACGAAATTCGCCTGTATCTGTATTTTGAATAGTTGCCTTCGTAACTTCCGTAATGGCGTTAAAAAAACCAATTCCCAATCCATCTTTGGTTCTTCCAGAAACTTTGACTGCATTGATCAGTTTTACCTCGTTGGGTGAACTTACAACTTCTTCATTATCCGCAGTTTCTACAGAACCCGAAGGCGCATTTCCAATACGACGCGAAAAGAATAAATTTCCTTTGTTAAACAAATCGACACCTTCTGTAAAAAATTGCCGTTGTTCGGCAAAAGTTTGCTCAAAAGGACCTAAGTTTAATTGTAGATTGTCAAATCCAGCTTGACTGAAATCGGGGACAAGCGTGGCATCAAGCGTAAAGTTTTCTGTAATTCCATACTTTACGTCCATTCCAAAATTGTACTGTTCGGTCGTTTCACCATCAAATGAGCGAATTACAGTAGAAGCAAACGGATAAAACAGCAATCGCGACGGCGGTTGTATGCCGCGCAATCCTTTCAATTCTCCCGCATACAAGCCAATATATCCTTTGGTAGGATCAAACGCATTCCACGTATATTGTTTTCTTGTTTTTCTAAATTGTCTGTGAAACTGAATTCCCCAAGTTGGGTCTTCCTGATTGGTAAATCGGAGTGTTCGGTAGGGGATTTTTACTTCTACAACCCAACCGTCATCAACTATTTTTGCAGCATTTTCCCAAACAGCATTCCAGCTGTAATCTTCTCCAATACTTGGATTGGCAATAGCATCCGCCTGATTACCATTCGGAAACACCACAAAATAAGTATCGTTTTGTCCATCATTATTTGGGTTGATGGCAATGATAAAAAAATCGTTGATTCCAAAATTATCCCGACTCGTAAACTGACGCATAATATTTTCAGGCTTGTCCTTTAAGTAGGCAGCCACATATATGGCATCATCGTCATACGACATTTTTACAATGGTCTTTTGATGTTCGGGTAAGGTATTTCCAATGGCAGGACGAAACTGTATAAAATCAGTGGCAATTTCTGCTTTCTTCCACACATCATCATTTAAATCAGCATCAATTTTGGGAGGTTTCTCTGCACGTTTTATGTAATATGTCTTTTTGGGAATGCTGTCCTGAGCGAAACAATTTAATGTGAAACAGCACAGTAAAAACACTAAAAAACGGTTCATGTATTCTTTTTTTTGATTGAGAATGTCTTAAAGAATTGAAACAAAGGGATATTTCCTTAAGACGCTGCAAAATTACCGCGATCCTTTACCTTTTTATACTAAAGAAAAGTTAAATGTTACTTAATTTTTTTTAACAACTATGCTGAAAATAGACGTGAAAGTGTGCAATTTTTTTAGCTATCTTTAGCCTTATATAAACACCTATTTTGAAGAGTTATACAACCTTATTTTTTTCTTTTTTCCTTTGGAATACAATAGTTTTTGCTCAAGAAGTAGCTCCTGATTGGATTACTTTTGAAAAGGATTTTGTGAAAGATTTTAAGCGTTTACATCTTGCAGAGTTGCAAATTTCGTATGTAGACAATCTAAAACTGATTCAAAGCAAGCGCAATGTGGCGAAACAGGAGATTATGTTTCGAAAGTATCAAATAACATTGCAATCTATCGATAAAGCGGCATTTTCAAAAAAACAACAACTAACGTATGCTTTGGTTTCGTATGAAATCGCATTGCATTTGGAACGTGTAGCGTTGGAAAAAAAGTGGTTGGAAAACAAACCGCGAAGAATTGCCACAGATGGTTTACAAAATGTTCCCATGGGAAAAGAATGGTATGTGTTTTTCCTGAAAAAATGGGTAGATGCTACTGTGACACCTGAATCAATATATAAGTTTGGACTCTCAGAGATTGCGCGTGCCAAAAAAGCTATGAAAGCAATCGAAAAAACTTCAGGTTTGGATAGTTTGGCATACCAACAATACATTCAACAGAAACGTTTCTTCTTCAATGATGTAGAAAGTATTCAAGCTGCTTTTGAGAGTTTTAAGAAAGCTATTTTACCAAATTTAGTAGGTTTCTTTCCCAAAGTAGATCAATTGCCTGATGTACAAATTGCACGCGGAACCAACAAAGCATATGCACAAGTGCCAGCCTATTATGCGGAAATTCGAAATACATTTTACTATAACTTTTTTGATCAACCGTTTAACAAGCGACAAGTCGCGTGGATTTACATGCACGAAGCAATGCCGGGACATCATTATCAAATCAAATACGAGCAACAACTGAACAAATCTGATCTACACAAATTGTTTTTTTACAATGGATATCGCGAAGGTTGGGCGGCATATGTAGAAGAATTAATTTATGAATTTGGACCTGAAACCACTAAATATGATCAATTGGGCAAATGGGAATGGGACATTATTCGTTCCGTGCGTGTGTCTATGGATGTTGGAATCAATTATTATGGTTGGAGCGACAAAAAAGCACTCGAATTTTGGCAAAAACACATTCAAGGTCAGGACGATATTGCACAACGTGAAATTGCACGAATCAAACGCTGGCCAGCACAAGTAATTACTTATAAATACGGTGCCAATCAAATACTACAATGGAAAGCCGCAATAGAAAAAACACTTTCCGACAAAAACGATTTTCCTTGGTTAGCTTTTCACACCAAAATTCTAGAAAATGGAGCCTTGCCGTTTTCAGTGATGGATGCTGAGGTTTTTGGAAATTAGATTTGCTGACGCTGTTAGGTTCGCTTCGCTCGATTCAAGGATTTAAAAATTCAATGATTCAAGGTTATTTCGATTTTAAGTTTTGATACCTATAGATGAATGTTCTTTTATAAATAGTCGTATTGCTCTCAAATTTTCAATCAAAAAGTTCGACTTTGGAAACTTTGCCTTTAGACTTATTCCTGTGTAGACGGGAATCTTCTTTTTGTTAGAAGCACTTCTCTTTAATTCGTCATCACGAAGAACATAAATGACGTGGTGATCTATTTATTATAAACTGAATTTGTTATTTAAAGCGACAGATTGCTTTGTCATACTTCCGCGCAAAGACGTATTGTAAGTATTAGTGATTTTCAAATTGATGCATAAAATACTACTTCGATTCGTCATCACGAGGAACATCAGTGACGTGGTGATCTGTTTACTATAAACTGTATATGTTATTTGAAGTGACAGATTGCTTTGTCATACTTCCGCGCAATGACGTATTGTAAGTATTGGTATATTATCAAATTTTCAAATTAACACATTAACTCACTGTTTATTTTCTTCATAATACTTCAAAACATGCTTTGGAACTGCCATCTTTTCTGGTAAACCTGCATCTGGAATTGGATACTCCGCGACTTGTTTTAGCGGTACCAAACCTGCCCAAACGTCCAAATCATAATCTTCGGGTTCGTCATTGACACCAACATCTCTAATCTTTGCCGAAGCCATTTCAATGGTCATTTCTACCACGAGTGTTCTCTTCAGCTCTTCTGGATGCATTGGTCGAATTCCGTCCCAGCGGCCTTTCATCATGTGTTCCATAAAATGATAGAGCGCTTCCTCTTTTTCTGTTGGATTTTCAATTTTTCGCAGTGAACCAAATAAGGTAGCCGAACGGTAGTTTACAGAATGATGCAAGCCCGATCGTGCCAACACCAACGCATCTAAGTGCATGACTGTCATGCTCATCTTTTTTGTTTCTAATAGTGCTAGCAACATTCTATTGGCTTGTGAGCCATGCAAGTAAATTTTATCATCCTTTCTACCATACGCCATCGGCAAACAAATTGCTTGATCTTGATATATGTAACTTACATAACCAATACAACCTGCATCTAGAATGCTGTTGATGGTGTCTACGTCATACGTGGCTCTGTTATGTCCACGCTTGACTCTGTTCGTTTTTGATATTGAATATGTTTTCATGTTGATATTTTTTTGAGAAAATCCAATTTTCATACACGGTTTCATTCACCAGAAAATCAAACGTTCCTACAGGTATAAATGCATTTCTTTTGTAAAACTGAATTGCTCGATTATTTTTCACATATACCGTGAGCCACATGGTTTCCATGCCTAACTCTTTGGTTTTTTGCTCGATACAATCCAGAAATTGCTGTCCTAATTTTTGTGGAATAAATTCATTCAGAATGTAAATTCGTTCCTAGCGACATGTTTTTTGAGACGTCACACTGTTGTGAGCAACATTCAAGATCACTTTTGCATATCCAACAGGGAAATCATTCAAATACATCAGAAAAAATAGATGTTCAGGGTTTTCTAGATCTGTCCTAGTTTTGGAAATTGAAAAAGCACGATCGCAATAGGCAGCTAAATCAGCTGTATTGTCGATGAAATGTCCGTGTGATTCTGCATAGGTAATTCTGCCTAATAAGGCCAACACATCTGTATCTGCTTCTGTTGCGATTTTTATTTCGATCATTCTAAATATCTATTTGTAATTACATCCATGTGCCATACATCATGACCTAAAATGGTATAAGCAGCCGCTCTTGCTGACATGGCAGCTCCGTTTGAGTTTCCAACAAAAGCCAAATCTTCGTCTGTCAAACTATTTAAAATAGAGATAGAATTGTTACGATTCACTATAAATTCTTCAAGTAAACCGTCAAAAGGTTTTTCATGTGCTTTTGACGGTATTACATACACATTTTGGTCAAATCCTGTAAGTGGCGTGGTGTCTCTTCTGGCAATACGAAAGCAGCGATACATAAAAATACGTTCTGTATCAATGGTGTGTTGCAATACTTCTTTTATACTCCATTTTTCTGGCTGGTACCGATAAACTAACTTTTCAGTCGGAATGGATTTGTAAAAATTGAGAACAATTTGTTTTCCAATTTCAAAACCTTTTCGCAGTTCGGTTTCGTCAGGCAATTTGTCAATATATCGCGCGTAATACGTGTCGTATTCTGAAGTGTGTAGTGTTGATTTTAGCATCATATATTCGTTTATTGCTTCAAAAATAGTACATTTATGGACTGTTATAATCGTCCAGAATTTATATAATAAGTAGTCCAGATGTTTCCATATAAAACCAGTATTGAGTTTGATAGAAAAGGCAATCAGCCGTTGTATTTGCAATTGTCAAATCAGATTATACAATTCATCAAAAATCAGCAACTTCCACCAAATACGCGACTTCCTGGCAGCAGAACATTGGCTGAACAGTTGCAAGTACACCGAAAAACGATTGTAGCGTGTTACGAAGAATTAATTTTACAAGGTTGGGTAGAAAGCATTCCGAAAAAAGGAACATTTGTCCATCGAAATTTGCCTGAGTTAGATCAACAGAAACTACACGATGAAGTGCTTACAGATTCCAAACTCACAACGGGTTTTTCTTTTTACACGAACGAAATATTACCGCAGAAACCTTCGGAAAGAAATCCAGATTTTATGTATGTAGATGATGGTATTTCTGATGGACGCTTAACGCCTTTAGACGAGATAGCAAGAACTCACAGAAGAATTTCTGCCAAAAAAAATGTCTTCCAACACTTGTCTTACGGCACTACTTTTGGCAACTCATATTTGCGTGAAGTTTTAGTTGATTATTTAAATTCCACAAGAGGATTACACATTACCAAAGACAATATATTGATTACGCGTGGCAGTCAAATGGGCATTTGGTTGTCGTCGCAATTGTTGTTACAAAAAGATGATATTGTGGTTGTGGGCGCTACAAATTACGCTTCCGCAGATAGTACTTTTCTGCATCAAATGACACAATTGCAACGCGTAACAGTAGACGAAAATGGCATTGTCACTGACGAAATTGAAACACTGTGCAAACAGCAACAAATCAAAGCTGTCTATGTCACTTCGCACCATCATCATCCAACAACCGTAACGTTGTCTGCTGAGCGAAGAATTCATTTACTAAATCTTGCCAAACACTATAATTTTGCGATTATTGAAGACGATTACGATTATGATTTTCACTACAATCATGCGCCAATTTTACCATTGGCGAGTCACGATGCTAACGGAAACGTGATTTATATTGGTTCGGTATGTAAAACGGTGGCGCCAGTATTTCGTATTGGCTATTTAATTGCGCCGAAAGTATTTGTAGATGAAGCCGCTAGATTGCGTGGTTTTATGGACAGGCAAGGCGATGCCTTATTGGAGTTGACGTTTGCCAACTTTATCAAATCGGGTGATTTGGATCGTCATATTCGAAAAGTATTAAAAGTGTACAAGCAACGTAGAGATGTATTTTGTGACCTTTTAAAAACTGAATTGGGCGATTTTTTTGAGTTTGAAATTCCAAAAGGAGGCATGGCAGTTTGGGCAAAACTCAACGCAGACTATTCATGGCAGCATGTATCAGAAACTGCTAAAAAATACAAGTTAGCCATAGGCGCGTGGCAACGCTATGATTTGGCAAATACAGGTCATAATTGTATCCGAATTGGTTTTTCTGCGTTCAACGAAACGGAGATTCGGGAATTGGTTGAGAGATTAAAGCGAACGTTGTATGAAGTGAAACAAATGATTTAGCATAACTGATGATTTGGTATGATGCGTCATTGCGAAAATTTCATAGAAATTTGTGGCAATCTCACTCAAAGAAAACTATGGCTATACTAAGAAACAGATCACCACGCTTCGCTCGTGATGACGAATCATAGTTTTTATCTAGAAAACGTTTGTTTTTGCTATAGAAATCATAATAACACATCATTGTCAAAAAAATGTTTTGACACTATGGAAGAAAGAAAAACTGCTTTTTACTTTATTTTCAACGTAGGTAAAACCAAGTTCAAACTACACTTCCTGAATGTAGAAAAACGCTTCCCCTGAATTATCGGTGCATAGTATTCTATGTTTTTCTGCTGAAATTTGTGTGCCTCCGTTTTTGAGAATTCGTTTTTTGGTTGCTTGCAGATTTTGAACCGCAAACGTACAAATCCAATATTCATATTTTCCTTTGAATTCATTGGAGACGGCTACAATATTTGAAATGTATTCATGGTTTCCATTGTGAATCTGGTAGAGATCTTCCGTAACTTGTTGTATCGTCCAATCAAAAATTCCTTGATAAAATGGTATGACTTTGGCAACATCAGACACATGCAGTTCATTCCATACAAGCGTATTTGCTTTAGTGTTTGTACGAACGTTTGTTAAATTATCACCTTCATATATCGTACATCCAGCACCAGACGGATCACGTATGAGCGCAATTTTATCCATGAAAAATAGATCTGTCTCCAATTCTACAATGCCTCCGAGTTTTTTTACTTTTTGAACTGTTTCTGCAACACTATTTACTTGAATATAGGACATCCAAAAATGTGGCATGCGCATTTGTTTGAATTTTTGAGGAGTTTCATACAAACCGGCAACTTCCGTATTTCCGACATAGGCTACGTGATAGTCTTTAGAACCATAATAGTTCCAGCCAAATATAGCTTTGTAAAACGCAATACTTTTTGCAGGCGAATAGGTAGATAAATCCGCGTATATAAAATTGTTTAGTTCCATATTAATGTGGCAATGTCAATGTATATATAATTATCAAATCAATGATGCACAAGCCTAAGATAATAAACAGCCAAACCCACCATTTTAGATGAATGTTTTTTGCGACTACCATTTCCACCCAAGTCCACAGTGCTACATAACCAATCCATAGCCAAATATTTTCAATGTTGTACAACATCATCACAACCATTCCAATGATAAATACAATCATAACAATTGAAAACTTGATCCAATCTGTTGCTGTTGCTTTTTGTGTAACTGAACTCATGATTTGGTCATTTTTTGTGTTTCAGGCATCCAATCTGGTGGTTTAATGAATGCTAAAAGTTTATTTTTAAAACCATCAATTCGTTGTAGTTTTCTGAAAAAACGTGTGATTCCATGAAAAAATACGTTGATGGGATTGGTACTTTGCAAGGGTTCGGAAATACCGTAAATTACTTTTTCTTTTTCAGGTTCAAACGTACCTAACAAGCGATCCCAAATGATAAAAAT
>JBCCLS010000060.1:0-9985 GCA_039026835.1 Bacteroidota bacterium
GCAAAGGCCAAATGACTCCATTGCCATTTATAAATGCATTAATATGTGTTAAATATTCCTTATTTCGTGCTTCTCTTGAAAGACTTTCAGTTTTCTTTTTATAGTCATCTAATTGTTGCGTATATGAAGAATTTAGACTGTCAATACTAACAATTAGCCTTTTATTTTCCTCAATTTTCCCTTGTAATTCATAATCAATTCCTTCCATTCTTTTCCGAATACTATCCTTATATTTTTTATAATTTTTTGATAGTTCTTCAATTTGAGATTCATATCCAATTTCTTGCTTTTTTAAGTCTATAAACCCTGTAATGATTCCCGTTAGTATCGTTAATAGCGTTAAGATGGCAGGAATCATAATGCCGAGATAACTTGCTTTTTTCCACCAAGGTTGCCCTAAGGTTTTAATTTCTTCTCTTAACTTAAGTTTTTCTAGTTCCTCTTTAGAGAATTGGTTGAGTTCTTCGTCTTTCATGAATTGCTGTTGGTAAAGGTATTCTGAATCTAGTGATAATTAGATTACTTTTACAAGCTAAAAGAATTCTGAGTAAAATCAAAATTGTCCATAAAATTATAAGTAGCTGTGTGTTTTATGAATATTCTATTTTCAGAATGTTAGAACTACAGTTGAACAAGTCAAATCACCCTTTCATACATTCTCATTTGGCGAGAAGCTTACTTTTTTCCTACATTTAAATGCTCACTGAACACTGCATCTTATGAAAAAAATATTTTGTCTCCTGTTTTTATCATTATTACAACTAAGTTTTGGACAAACTGCGGAAGCTGAAGAAATTGCTACAACGACCAAAAAGACCAAAAATGCCTTTACGGATTTTTATCCGATTGCTGTGCGACCTACGTTTGGATATTTGTCCAACATGAATTCGCAGGAAGATATTCTTTTTGATGCCAAACCTGTGGTGTATTACAGCATCATCAATAATATTGTGGAAAATATGCAAGCTGACGAAAACAAAGCTGGAAATGCTTTTTACATTACCTTTCAGCCGCACATTCGTATGTATGCAGAAAATTCAAAACCTGTAAAAACACCTTCGTATCGCATACTTTTTGGATGGCAACACATGATTAAAACGAAGCGTAATAACTTTTTTACGTGGGCAATTGAGAGCGGACATTATTCCAACGGGCAATCCGGTTGTGCTTTTTTATCGGGTGAAGAAGACGAATCTATGGCGTGTACTGATTTCCATGCGATGATAGATGATAACAGCAATCTTTCTCAATTATTAAACCGTACCAACGGAAACTTTTCAACTAATACTACAAAACTGTCTTTAAACTTCCGATTCAACGAATTGAATGCTGCTGACGAACCGTATAAAATCCATTCGTTTACAGGATCTTACGAACTCTATCACAATCTGTTTTTCGGTTTGTTTGATTTTGGAGGATATACGCCGTTTGACATCAATATTTACGGACATCATCGTTTTGGTTTGGGCTATGAATATGTGCATCAATGGAAACCTAATTTGCGTTATTCTTTAGAACAAAAATTTCAACTCATACAGGGTTCGCATCCCTTTGTAGAGCCGTTGCGAACTGAAACAACCTTCACCATTTATCCGTTTAACCGCGATATTGGATTCTTTGCAACCTATGTATACGGACATGACAATTACAACTATCGCTTTGTAGATTCAGGCAATCAAATAGGATTCGGCGTAAGTTGGGATTTGTTTCAACCCTTTCAAATCAGTCGTGCCAAAGCAATTGAATTATGAAATTTTGAATGTTAAATGTTGAATTATTTTAAGAACCTCAAAAGTAAATTTCACCAATTGTCAATTTGATTTCTATGACAAAAGCAAGTAATTTTTAAAAAATATTGAGATAGTCCATATCTTCCTTTTTTACCACGAATACACGAATTATTTTTGGTTTTATTCAAAACGTCAGTTCAGGAGTGCAGTCGAGAATGCTTTGAAAAGTTTATGTGATTTTATATGTAGAAGTCAAGTTTTTTAAAAGGGTAATTAGTGTTAATCCATACACAGCAAGGCAAACAAATAAGAAGTTAAAAAGTGTATAAGTTTAGGAGTTTACGTTTCAAAGAGCAATTCATAATTTAAAATTCAGCATTCAACATCAAGCGAAAAAAATATAAAATGTAAAACTCAAAATTTTAAATGAAAAGGTATTTTTTATCAGTATTGAGCTGTTAGTACTGAGTAGTGAGAAGTTTTATTAGGCATTAGGGAATAGTGTAACGAAGTTTCAAAGAACGAATCAACAAATCAACAAATAGAAGTTGAAAAGTTTATAAGTTTAAGAGTTTATGTTTCAAAGAACAATTCAACATTCACGATTCAACATTTAACATCAAATGAAATAAATATAAAATGTAAAACTCAAAATTTTAAATGAAAAAGTAATTTCACCCAACACCCAACACCTAGTTCAACTTATACACCAAAATCGTATTATCTTCTCCTTTCGTCACCAATTCTAATTTATTGTCTTTATCAAAATTAGCAAGATCAATTGCGGAACTTCCAAATGCTGGAAAACCTGCAATCGGTTTGGCATTGCTGTCAAATAGATACACTTTTTGTGCGTCTTTGTCGGTAATAGTCACGTAAATTTTATTGCGGATGTAAAAGATGTTTGGTTTGCTGTACGAACCAAAATCAAGTTCCACAGTTTTGCCTTTGATACGTAATTTGTTCTCAGAAAAACTCACCAAGGTTTTGCTCGTCATTACTACATCATGATTGTTTTCTACAGGTAATTTCGTAGTTTGAAATTGTCCTTTTTGATCAATCTGAATCAGATTTCCTTTTCGATCAGAAGTCGTAAACAGGTTGTTGTGAATGTATAAGGTATTCTCCGAAAACTGTATATTTTTCTTCGGCGTAATTCTCGGTTTTCCAGTGCGCGATAAAATGTGTAATTTCCCATTGCTTTCCTGAAATGTAATATAATCTTTCGTTCGCACTCTAAAATGCTGCGGCGGATTGATAAAGTCGTTTTCTGAACCATAAAATTTAAAGCCAGACACGGTTTTCCCTTTCTTATCGTGCATTTTCACCTTATTTCCTTCTGTGAATACAAAACGATAATTTTTAGACCTATCATAATCAAAAATAGCGACAGGTTGTGTATATGTCGTTTTAGCTTTGGTTGGATATGGTTTTACATCTTTTCCATTTCGATCCAACACATAAAAAGATTGTGGTGTGGTACATGCCAATTGCAAACGCCCATTTTTATACAAATCTACTTGTGAAATTTTGCCTAAAATTTTTCCGTCCAATTGCTTTTTCCACAATACTTTCCCAGCGGTTGAAATTAAATACAGCATGTTTTGGTCGTCTTGCACTACAATTTCTTTGCGCTTGGTAATATGATTTTTGACAAATTGCGGATTTGTCGCCACAGGATGATCTAGAACAATATTCAAGAGTTGCGAAATGGTATTTTTAGATGCTTTGACTGTATTTCGTTTCAGCATTCCGTGTACATGCGCATACGTATTTCCTGTCTCGTATGTAAACTGCAACACAGCAAACGGATACTTTTTTAAATTGATACTTTCCACTTCTTTCTGATACTTCTTTTGCGTGCTTTCCGCGAAAGTTTTCTTGAACCTATCAGTATTGACGAACGTCAAAATTGAAGAAGCATCACTCAAGTTTTTGATGGTTTCAGTATAATTTTCCTTATAAAAAAGTGTCTGTTTGTCTTTATACATTCCAATGAGCATTGCCAAATTGCGCAATCCGTCTGATTCCGAAAACACAATAAATTCATCCAAAATCACAAAATAACGATTGTCAAACGTATTGATAAAAGGTGAAAAATGATCTTTAAAAAGTGTCTTATCTTCGTTTTTGTAAATTTTCGTGTTGCGAACTGTGCTGTATTCAGAGTTGGTTTGTAACTGTGTCATGGCTTCATTACTGGAAGAAATAAAACGCAGTCCCATAAACGTTGTTCCGTTAAAACGAAAAGTTGCCACTTCTTCCAACGCATCCAATTGCGAATTCTTTGTTTTGGGTTGAAACTTCTCGTAGGCATCAAAGGTAATGGAAGTAAAATACTCAAAAAATGGCGGAATTACTTTGGCAATAGTGGACGTTCTGGGCAAGGTATTTTTCAAAGAACTCAGTGTATGACCCAATGAATCATTCGCAGTGACAATTCCCGTAAAGGAAATTTCATCAGGCAACATGCTGATATCCAAAGCAGCTTGCGCACCAAAATTGGTGACCATATTTGTATCTGCATTTGGAAACAATTTTTTCAACAACGCCTGCACATACTTCGGATTTGCCAATACGGTCGCTGATTTTGTTTCATCAATAGTGGTGTATACTTTTTTTAGTGTTTCATCAACAGTGGCAGTGTTGTAGGAGCGAATGCAATTTTCAATCAGCAATTCCGAAGAAGAATTTATAAAAATACTATCTGCAATAAATGTGTAATTCGCCCGATCATTTACAATGGTTTTGGTAATCGTTTTGCCTTCATAGGGAATCTTTTCAGTCGTTGTTTTCGTAAGTGAATCCAACACAATCAAATCGAGATGAATTTTTGTGATAAAGGTATACTCAAAACTATTTTTTCCCGATTCGGTAAAACACAACAACGATTTTGCATTGGGTTTGATGTATTGTAAATAGTCTACAAACGCATTAAAATCTTGTTTAAAGGCAGGTTTTCGAAACGATTTGAGTAACTGATTGTTTTTTAGTTCGCTGCGGAAACTCTCAAAATTCTGAATCTGAATAATAACAGCCGCATCTTTTGGCGTGTACGCTAACAGCGAATATTCTTGAGGAGTTTCTGTGGTACAGCCAATGCTGAATACAATAAGAAGAAGAATGAGAATTCTTTTCATGTAATTTCTATTTAAAACATCAATGACGATGTCGTTGCCCTTTTGTTGTATATCTACAAAAATATAAAACTTCCCAATTTGAGAATTAGTATGACACGAATAGAATTACAGTTCTTATTAACAAAAAAACACGCTTGACCGCACAGAAACTCCGTGAATTTGTACCAATTTAACTTTAAAACGCGACATAAAACCTTGTTCATTTGGTATCTTAGTTTCTTGCGAATATTTTCCGTAGCTATGGCTATGCAAAATATTTACGGCGTCCTAAGATACCAAAGCAACTTCGCTTTTAAAGTTGCATTTTAAAATCAAATTGGTATCAAAAGCTATTTTCGTTTTTATGAAGATACCGAGAAAGTTCAGCAATAGAAATGCGGAATGAGTAAAGTTGCGGTTTGAGTGAGTTTTGTCCTTATTTCGGCTCAAGCGACATCACATACTCATAACTTTCATTGAGTAAGTTGGCCAATCTGTCCAAATCGTTCAACATATTTTCAGGAATCAACACATAACCTTTCATCGTAGCGCCGTAAGATTTGTAATAATCGGAATCGAATTCCTGAATATATTTTTCTTGCACTTCTTTGGAGTAGCGAAAGCCAATCTCGCCTGCTTTATTCAGCAATCCAAACATATGTCCGTTAGCTGAAGTGTAAATCATGCTTTTGCCTTTTCGCTCAAAGCGAGGACATTTAGCAACGATCGCATCAAAAATTTTAAGTCGTTCTTCCCACATACAACACTATTTAAGAACACTAAATATAGATTATTTCTCCAACTCTTTCAATCGCTTCCGTGCATTTTGATTTTTTGGATTCAGTAAGAGTGACTTTTTAAAGTGAATTATTGCATTTTGATGATCGCCCGCATACAAATATGCTTCTGCCAAACTATCAAATAAATTAGCCGATTTTGGATACAAATAAATAGCAAACTTAAAAACAAGTACACCCAAATGTGAGGTTTTTGGATTAAAATTAAGCTGCAAACCTAAATTGTTCAATTTCCATTCAGGAAGCTCCAAATTGGGATGTTTTTGTATAATTTCTTTGTGTAAAGCTTCCATGTTTTGATACGATTGTTTGGCTGCTATGTCATTAAAACGCTGAAATGTCATTGGTTTCTCAGTCGCTTTCTTAAATTCCTTAGAAAGTAACTCTTTTGCGATTCCATTCTGTTCAGGTGTATTTTGAAGAAACGTCAGGGCAGTTTGATTGTTTTGCAAATACGCATTCAAAAAATGCAACGTATATGTAGAAACTATTTTATAGGAAGCCAGAATCTTCTCGTCACTTTTATCTTGTCGTGGATCTCTTGGACGAAACAAAATCCCAAACGAACAGAAATTAGCATGTGTCAAATCGTGAAGTTTCAATGTATAGGCATCACTGTACAATAAACGATCATAAAACTCAAATTGACTGTTTAATTTCGGATCCATGTTGTCGGCTTTTAACACTGCCGCCGGAATATCTTTTTGTGCAAAGTGAATAAAAGGAACATCTGCCTTTGTAATATCGTGAAAAGGAGATTCTTTCAATACTTTATAATTGTAACGAATGGTTCCATCCAAACTTACTACTGCTTTAATATACGCATTGCGAAGTTGCGCAAGTACGTTAGACATGCCTCCAAAACTAAATCCCATCGTAGCTATTTTATCGTGATCCGCCTGTTCAACTCTAAGTACTTCTTGAATTAAAAACTCTACATCGCGCGCTTGTGTCTCCATATCTTCGTGCGTACCGCCTTTAAAATATTGATGTGTTGCACCACGACTCGGACTCGAAATCACAATATAACCGTGACTTGCTAAATATTCACACAACATAAAATTTTCAATAGAAGACGCTTCATAACTTGGCGCATATATAACTACAGGAAACTTTCCGTCAGCAATTGGCACATTCGCAAATGCAGCTGTAGTTTTTGGAAGCATGGCAACATTGTGTGGCGTATTCGTAGGATACTTAAACCAATTCAAAAGATGTTCATTTGGCAATGATTCCCACTCGCGTTCGTTTTTAAAAATCTCCAAATAACTTAAAATTGTAGTCTTTTTATCGTTGGTTGTAGTGCTTGGATACCACATGCTAATCGGAATTGGACGCTGAATCTTTTGCTGTGTCCATTCAAAAACACGGGTGTACGTTCGTGTGGCATCTACAGTGTTGTATTGCTTAAAGCCCACAGTATAGCTTCCATGATGTAACTGAAAATCATCAGGAGAAACCTGTGAAAATCCCGAAATAGTGAAAAAAAGTGTGAATAGTAGTGTGAAAAAGGTGTACATGTTGTTGGTGTTTACTAAGAGAGCATCACTTTTTATGATTGTTACACTTGGTTATTTATTAACTTGAGTTCGATTTAATACCTTAATTTATAACTCTGATTTTTAAAAAACTATAATAAATGTCACATCAAGCGCAGTCGAGATGCTTATGATTTCAAAATATTCTAATAAGCTACGCTTGATACTTTCAGTAATGCTTTAACTTGACAATCGTTTGTTTTTTAG
This sequence comes from Bacteroidota bacterium, assembly GCA_039026835.1. Taxonomy (GTDB): domain Bacteria; phylum Bacteroidota; class Bacteroidia; order Flavobacteriales; family Flavobacteriaceae; genus Kordia. The sequence goes on from JBCCLS010000060.1 coordinate 7,392, forward strand.
TTACTTATAAGTAATGAAACGTTTTCTGTGAATCGAAATCAGGTTATTACAAATCTAGTGTATACTGCTCAGGCAACAATCTGAATGACATACGATGATATTTGGTGGTGCCATACTTTTTTATGGCTTCGCGATGTTCTACGGTGGGATAGCCTTTGTTTTTCTTCCAATTATACATAGGAAATTCTTCATGAATCTTCGCCATGTAAGCATCTCGATACGTTTTTGCCAAGACAGAAGCTGCTGCAATATTTAGATACTTTCCATCTCCTTTAATGATAGTTTGATGTGGAATGTTTTGATACGGTTTAAATTTATTGCCGTCCACAATAATATGCTCAGGAACAATCGAAAGCTGATCTATTGAGCGATGCATTCCCAAAATAGAAGCATTCAAAATATTTATTTTGTCAATTTCTTTTGGAAAGATATGAGCTACGCCAAAAGTCATGGCTTCCAACTCAATTACAGGACGAAGCAGATCGCGCTTGCGTTCGCTCAACTGTTTGGAGTCGTTTAGTATCTCGTTTGAAAAATCTTTGGGCAAAATCACTGCGGCTGCTGTCACAGGTCCTGCCAAACAGCCGCGTCCTGCTTCGTCAGTTCCTGCTTCCAATCCATCAAGTAATTGTAATGCCAACATGTGTATTATCTTAAAAGACAAAACTATTTGTTCTGCAAGTCAAATCAAAATGGAAAAATGAATTAAGCAGATACAATTTCCACAATTTATGATTTCAATAACAAAACTTAGCTTTTTATTTCGATCAAAAAGCATACTTTTGTTGCTCAGCTAGCGTACAATGTCTGATGAAGTATGAAGCATACGCTAAAAAAGTCAACAAAGTGAAGCACATCCTTTTCGTTATCATAACATGTATGACCATTTCAGTGGTACAAGCACAGGGAACCATACAGCCTGTAGAAGGGAAAAAACAAAAAATAAGTCAACGAGGCGAAGAACCTATTAATCGTGAAAATAAAGGTTCTGAAAAAGATAGAACTGCCAAGCGTAAAGAATACGATATCAATCTTTATAAAATTATTTCGCATCATCGCGATACTACTATTGTAGACACTACATTGACGATTGAGAAAGACTACAAATACAACTATTTACGAAGAGATGATTTTGAACTCATTCCATTTTCCAACTTAGGACAAACATACAACAGCCTAGGATATTCATTTGATACGCCCAAAGCGTTTCCTGATATGGGAATGCGAGCCAGACATTTTAATTATGATGAGGTTGAAGATGTAAAATACTTTAACGTACCCACGCCTACGACCGAGTTGTTCTTTAAAACAGCGATGGAGCAAGGACAATTGCTCGAGGCATTCATTACCATGAACACGTCGAAACGTATGAACTTTTCAATCGCATATAAAGGCATGCGTTCGTTGGGAAAATACCAAAACATTCTTACCAGTACAGGAAACTTTAAGCTCACAGCTAATTATCGAACCAAAAATGATCGGTATGGCTTGCGCACACATTTTTATTCACAAGATGTATTGAACAACGAAAATGGTGGATTAACCACGGAAGGCGTATCTGATTTTATAAATGGTATAGAAGAATTTACTGATCGTTCGCGTTTATCTGTGGAATTTCAAGACGCGGAAAATATATTGGTGGGAAAACGCTATTATTTAGAGCATGATTACAAAATAGTGAGGCAAAAAGATTCACTTCGCGATAACAATTTGCGTGTAGGACACACTTTCAATTATGAAACCAAATATTACATCTACAATCAAGATGTAGAAAACGACTTGTTTGGACAGGCATTTGTATCCTCTTCCTTACGCGATCGTTCGCAACTGCGCAAACTATTCAATCAGGCAAGTGTCAGTTACACAACCAAAACATTTGGCGATCTTAAATTCAAAGCAAATCATACACAATATGATTACTTTTTTGATAAAATTCTCTACCAAGCTGATGGAAGTGTAGTGCCAAATAGAATAGAAGGAGACGTCATAGCGATTGGAGGACAGTGGCAGCATACAATTGCAGGAATTCAACTTCAGGGAGATTTATTAGCAAACATTTCGGGAGAACTTGGTGGAAACTACTTTACGGGACGTGCCAAATACGATCTTAACGACGATGCTAAACTGGAAGCTTCTATTGTCATAAACTCAAAGACACCAAACTTTAACTTTTTAATCAACCACAGTGATTATATCAGTTACAATTGGCGAAATGATTTTGATAATGAGCGAACCCAAAGCATTAACTTTAGTTTAAAATCTAAAAAATGGCTCAATGCAGATGTCAGTTTTACGGCACTTGACAACTTTACATTTTTCTCAGGACTCACAGAAGGTGCGCAAGTAACGCCACAACAAAGTGGAGATGCAATTACCTACTTAAAAGTAAAAGTGGGAAGAGAATTTCGCTATGGAAAATTTGCTCTTAACAATACAATCATGTATCAGCAAGTTGGGCAAACAGGCGATGTATTCAATGTCCCAGAACTCGTCACAAGAAATACCTTATATTTCACAGATAAATGGTTTAAAAAAGCACTATTCATTCAAACGGGAGTTACATTCAGTTACTTTACCGAATACTTTGGAAACGC
>JBCCLS010000061.1:0-9966 GCA_039026835.1 Bacteroidota bacterium
GTATATTTATGTATGCCAAATTTTCCAAATATTTATTGGGATTGTATTGGCTAGTATTGGACTGAAAATGTTTCTATTACCAAATGGTTTTTTGGATGGTGGCGTTACGGGAATTGCTATTTTACTGAGTGAATTGTTTCCTGTAAATATTTCTGTCGTGCTGCTAATTGTCAGTATTCCGTTCCTAGCTTTAGCATGGTTTACCTTGACAAAACGCATTTTCTTGAAATCCATTTTTGCCATTGTGGGATTGGCCGTTTTTATTCACTTTGAAAACTTTTCAGCAGTAACTGATGACAAATTACTCATCGCGATTTTTGGTGGATTATTTCTCGGCGCCGGTATTGGATTGAGCATTAAAAATGGGGCTGTATTAGATGGATCTGAAATTTTAGGCATCTTTATCAACGATCGGTTGGGCATTAGTATTGGAAAAGTTATTTTGGGCTTTAATGCGATTCTTTTCAGTGCAACTGCCTTGCTCCTTTCGGTAGAAATTGCCATGTATTCCATTTTAACATTCCTAGTCACGGCAAAAATCATTGACTTAATGATTGAAGGATTTGAAGATTTTGTCGGTTTAATGATTGTTTCAGAAAATTTTATAGAAATTGAAGAAGAACTCATCGAAGTTGTGGGTACGGGAATGACGCTGTACAAATCGGCACGTGGATATGGAAAACGCGGCTCACAAACTGAAAAAGACATCATACATACCGTAGTGAACCGAATTGATATTCGCAGAACGTACAATCTAATCGAAAAAATTGATCCTGATGCTTTCATTATTGAGTTTGATGTCAACAATATAAAAGGAGGAATTTTAACCAAATACCTCACCACAGAAGGCTTCAAAAAGCTATCGCCAGCACTTTACAAGCAGCAAGAAAAAGAGTCCAAAATTTCCAAAGAAAAAGAAACACATGACAACTCTCAAGGTAAAAAAAGGTGAAATTGTGCAACACAGTGGCGCGTTGCATTCAAAAATTTACTTTGTAAAAAGCGGCTTGTTACGCGGGTACACTATTGATCAAAAAGGCAAAGAACACATCTTTATTTTTGCGCCTGAAAACTGGACCATTGCCGATTCAAATCCTCCAGAAGTGCCTTGTGAATTGTTTATTGACGCCTTGGAAGATGCTACAATCCTTGTTATTTCTAAAGATGCAGAAGCCGAAAAAGAAAATGTAAAACCCATTCTAAAACGTTTGGCTGTCTTGCAAAAACGCATCATCATGCTCATGAGTTATTCTGCCAAAGAACGCTACGAACATTTCATCGAAACCTATCCAAACATTTTGCAAAGAGTCCCACAAAAAATGATTGCTTCCTACTTAGGCATTACGCCACAAGCATTGAGCACTATAAAAAATCAAAAATAAATACTTCTTCATCTACATGAATGCATAACCAAGTTTCGTTGTTCATTTTTGTTGTTTAAATCTTATAACAATGAAAAACACAGGCTTTTTATTAAAAATTGCAGCCATTTTATGGATTATTTGGGGATTGGTTCATGTATTTGCTGGCGGAATCACCATGTATTTTGTAGTTTCTGGTGATATTTCTAGTTCCATCTCTGGAATTGCGGATGCGCTTGATCCAGCCACACTACAAATGGAATATCCTGCAGCAGCAGGCGCTATTATTGGGCAACACGGATTCAATCTACTTTGGATTGGACTTGTTACTTTTATTTGTGCTTTTTACATCTGGAAAGGCAATACAAACGCCATCTTTTTGGCAGCACTTACGGGTGGATTGGCTGATATGGGCTATTTTATCTTTTTAGATTTAGGAGGATTTGTCAAATTTATGCCTGGAACATTAATGACCATTTTCTCGTATTCAGCCATCGCTTTGACTTTTTATGTGTATTTTAAAACGAAGAAAGAAACGGTTGCAACATAACTTGCATTTCACTATCAGTTGCAAAATATAGTATATCATTATATGCTAACCTTATGAAATACACTACATTTGCGCAAAATGTATGTGCTTATGGCAACTTTTCAGGATTTTGACCTATCAAAACAATTGCACTACGCGATTGAAGATTTGGGCTTTACGACTCCAACTCCGATTCAGGAGCAATCTTTTTCAGTAATTCGTTCTGGGAAAGATGTCGTGGGAATTGCACAAACCGGAACCGGAAAAACCTTTGCCTACATGCTCCCACTATTGCGCGATTTGACATTCTCAAAGCAAGTCAATCCGCGAATTTTAGTGTTAGTGCCTACACGTGAATTGGTCATTCAGGTTGTGGAGCAAATTGAATTGTTTGCCAAATATTTAAATGTTCGTATTGTAGGTGTGTACGGTGGTGTTAATATGAACACGCAAGCACAAAACCTCAAGCAAGGCGCAGATATTGTCGTAGCTACTCCTGGACGCTTGTACGACTTGGTATTGAGCAGAGCATTGCAACTGAAAGCCATCAGAAAGTTAGTAATTGATGAGGTTGATGTAATGTTGGATTTAGGATTTCGCTATCAGATAACAAACATTTTTGAATTACTCCCTGAACAACGACAAAACATCATGTTTTCGGCAACCATGACGGATGACGTAAAGTTATTAATTGATGATTTCTTTGTGTCGCCTCACACTATTTCCATTGCTGTTAGTGGAACGCCTCTGGAAAATATTTCGCAAAGTTGTTATGCAGTAGCTAACTTTTACACCAAGGTAAATCTCTTAACACATTTATTAAAAGATGCGGAAACCTATAGTAAAGTCTTGGTTTTTATTACCAATAAACGTTTGGCAGATCGTTTGTTTGAGTCGCTACAGCGTGATTTTGGTGCAGATGTCGCTGTGATTCATTCCAACAAAACACAAAATTACCGCATTCGTTCTATAGAAAATTTTAATGCAGGTGAAAATAGAATTCTCGTCGCAACAGATGTGATGGCGCGCGGATTGGATTTAGATATGATTACACATGTATTCAATTTTAATACGCCAAATTATCCAGAAAATTACATGCATCGCATTGGTCGTGCCGGACGTGCAAAAGCCAAAGGAAATGCAGTTCTATTTTATACGGAAAAGGAACAGGAATTCAAAGAAGCGATTGAAAACTTGATGAATTACGAAATTCCACAACTCGAATTTCCTGTGGAAGTTGCAATTTCATCCGAATTGGCTCCAGAAGAACAAACACGTATTCGCGAACATAACAATCCATCCAAAACAGAAGGACTGGCCAAAGGTTTTCACGAAAAGAAAGATAAAAATAAGAAAACCAATCAAGGTGGATCGTATCGAAGAGAAATCGCAAAAAAATATAAAAAACCAAAAACGAGAGGCGACAAAAACTACAATCGTCGAAATAAGAAGAAACGTCGATAATTAATGTGACAATGTACTAATTTGAAAATGTATCAATGTTTTCTTTAGTTTACTAAATTTCTTTCCTTTTTACGTAAAAGATTTCTATCTGCATCTTAACTGCGCTTGATGTGACAGGCTGGAAATCGAAGATTCAACAAAGTCAATGGTAGGTGAATTCTAATCGTCACATCGATTTCTATGATAAAAGCAAGTGACTTTTGATAAAAGTTTGATTCGTCATTACGAGCGATAGCGCGGTAATCTGTCCAAATCAAAGCAGCATTCGTATTTGAAAGAAACATTGGTACATTTTCAAATTAACAAATTGATACATTAAAAAAACCGTCACATCGAGTGATTTTTTGTAATGAAATGGAGAAAATTGTATCGAGATGTACTATAGAATCCAAAACTTAATTTTAAAATTGACAAGTTTTCAAGTTAACCAATTGTTTCATTAAAAATCACTATCTTATAATTATGAAAAAAATCGTTCTCTTTTTTGCAATACTTCTGAACAATTTCTGTTTTGGTCAACAAACCGCAGCAATTATCGACCAAGAGAATCGAAAATGTCATGAAAATTCCACACCAGCCACCATTAGCAGTGTTGAATGTGAAAAAGAAGCGTTGGCGTCTTGGGAAAAACTTATGGGAGAAGTGTTGCTACAATTAAAAGCAAATCCTGAAAAAGTAGCTGTGGAATTACTATTCGATTCACAAACGCATTGGGTAAAATTTCAAAAAGCAGATTTGAAATTTCATGCAGCATTTTACTATAAACTATACGAAGGCGGCACTATGTCCATAGCAGCAATTGCCACCCGTGAAAAACAACAGTTTCGCGAGCGTACGCTCTACTTATTAGAACTTTTGGAAGCGATACAAGAAGAGTAATATTTGATTGTATTTCAACTCTTCTCTGTCAAAAATATAGAATTCCTGTCTCCGCAGCAATGACATTCAAACGCTAGTCGTCACATCAAGATGTACTGTGAAATGAAAAAGATGCCAATTAATCTTATAGAGTGTTAATGTTTCAATCTATTTATGTACTAAAGTGTAAACTTTAACATGTAACAATTTAGTAATTGACACAAATCAATCATTAAATTATAAAAATCACTATCCTTCTATTATGAAAAAAATTATCCTTCTTATTGCCGTTTTTACCATAAGTATCAATTACGCGCAAGAAACTGCAGCAGCAATTGAAAGTGAGAATCGAGAATGTCTTGAAAATGCAACACCAGCTACTATGAGCGTTGTAGAATGTGAAGATCGAGCGAAGGATGCTTGGGAAAATCTTATGGAAGAATTGTATCGTCAATTAAGAGAACATCCACGACAAGCATCTGTAAGTTTACTATTTGACTCTCAAACACATTGGATAAGATTCCAACAGGCAGATTTAGCATATCATAGAGCTTTTTACTACAACTTATACGAAGGTGGCACCATGGCCTTGGTAGCAGTTGCATCACATGAAAAAAAGCAATTCCGCGATCGTGCATTGTATTTATTAGCTTTCCTTGAAGAATTACAAGAAGAATAATAACGAATATATTACAACTCCAACAGTTGAATTTTACGTATAGCTTCCTCTGCTAAAGAATCTGTCAACCCTACGGAACCACTAGTTTGAATTAATCTATCTTTTAGCTTTTGAGGTAAGGCATTTAACGATTTATCATCATCAATAATGATAAAGTGACCACTTGTATACCTATTTGAAAACCAATTTACTAACTCATCCTTTCTATTTAAACGGTTTGTATTTTCTGGAAGTCTCGTTATTTTATTTACATAAATATTTCTTCTATTGAAAATTTTATTCCATTCAGACAATGAATATGTATGTTTATGTGATGTAGTTAAGACAATATCTGCTTCTAAACTAGAGATTATTTTAGTAAGAGCACTGACTGCTTTATGACTGAATTCAGGGAAGCCATCTTCTAATATTTTAGGTCGCTTCCATATCGTAGCTGGAACCATGACGCCATCTATGTCTAAGTATATGAGCATGTGACAAATGTATCGAATTTATTTTGTTAGCCGAGTTACTTAACACATTAAAAAACCTGTAGTTTCCAAACTTCGCTTTCATTTGTAGCAACAATTCCTTATGTTTGTAGTAATGTAGATTTTAAACCACAGGTTATGCGAAATATTCAAAAAAACATCAAGCATTTACGCGCACTCAAAGGTTATTCGCAAGAACGTTTTGCCGAAGCACTCGGCTGGTCGCGCTCTATGGTCGGTTCGTATGAAGAAGGCCGTTCAGAGCCACCGATTGATCGCTTAATTGACTTGTCAGAATATTTCAAATTACCTATTGATATTTTGGTCAAGAACGATTTAACGCATGCCAAAGACAGTTCGTTTATGCAAGTGGGAAATCAGCGGTTGCTCTTTCCTATTACGGTAAATGAAGATGATGAAGAGTTGATTGAAATTATTCCCACACAAGCTTCTGCCGGATATTTGGCAGGCTATGCCGATCCCGAATATATTGAACAATTGCAGAAAATAAAGTTGCCTTTTTTACCGACCGGAACGCACAGAGCATTTCCAATTAAAGGCGATTCTATGTTGCCTGTGAAAGACGGCTCGTATATTGTGGCGAAATTTGTGGACAACATTAATGATGTAAAAGATGGCAGAACTTATATTGTATTGACTAAAAATGATGGTTTGGTCTACAAACGCGTGTCGAGGCATTTTACAGGGCAAGGTTTGCTGTTAAGTAGTGATAACAAAGCGTACGAACCGTTTATTGTGCAAAATGAAGATGTGTTGGAACTTTGGGAATTTACCTGTTGTATCAACACGCAAGAATATGATGAAAAAGAGCTGAAACTGAGCAGTATTATGGCGATGTTTCGTGAATTACAAGTGGAATTGGAAGCTGTAAAACGAATGTCCTAATCATGCCAAAAGACCAAATCTATACGATTATCGACGTTGAAACGACAGGACGTACCAACAAGATCACGGAAATTTCTATTTTTCGCTTGGACGGAAATACCATTGTGGATGAATTTACCTCATTGGTCAATCCGAATGCGTTAATTCCAACACACATTACCGCACTGACAGGTATTGATAATGCTATGGTTTCGGATGCGCCAACCTTTGCAGAAATTGCTGAAGACGTATTCAACATTACAAAAGACAGTATTTTTGTAGCGCATAATGTCAATTTTGATTACAACGTAATTCGCAATGAATTTAAGGCAATTGACGTTGACTTTCGTCGGAAGAAACTCTGTTCGGTGCGTTTGTCGCGTGCCTTAATTCCTGGGTTGCCATCGTATAGTTTAGGAAAATTGTGCAAATCGCTTCACATTCATCTCTCAGACCGACATCGTGCACGTGGTGATGCTGCCGCGACGGTAGTTTTATTTCAGTTGTTACTTTCAAAAGAAGCTGCTGAAACAACTTTTGCCCAATTTCTCAAAAAAGAATCAAAAGAAGCTACCTTACCACCACATTTGCCAAGCAAAATTTTTGATGAATTGCCTAATCAACCTGGTATTTATTATTTTAAAAACAAGCGTGGCAAGGTAATTTATGTAGGAAAGGCAAAAAACATTCAAAAACGTGTGTTGGGACATTTTTATAACAAGTCCAAAAAAGAACTGGATTTGTGTCGTGAAACTGCTGATATTGATTATGAACTTTCAGGAAGCGAATTGATTGCTTTATTGATGGAAGATGCAGCGATTAAGCATTATTATCCGCGTTACAATGTAGCTTCCAAACGCACGCCCAAGCGATTTGCTATTTTTGAATATTCCGATTTGCGTGGCGTACGACATTTGGCAATTAACGATGCAAAAATCATTCAAAATCCGTTGATTATTTTTTATACAATTCGCGATTGTAGAACCTATCTGGAACGCTTGTGTATACAGTTTGATTTGTGTCCAAAATACTGTCATTTACAGGAGAACGTTCAAGAGTGTTCCCATTTTATGATTCAATCCTGTAAAGGCATTTGCAAGAGTGAAGAAGTCATCGAAAACTATAACAATCGCGTACAACAAGCAATTGATTACACACAAGAATCTTCACAAAATATTGTGATCAAGCAAAAAGGAAGGAATGTGCATGAAGAAGCGTTTATCATGGTCAAAAACGGTTTGTATCTCGGCTACGGATTTATTGACAACGATTTGCAAATCAGTCACGCCGATGAACTCGAACATCATTTAATCAAACAAAAAGACAATATCGATGTGCAGCGTATTTTACGGAAAGTGTTGTTGGATGTGAATGTGCGGAGTAGTTTGGTGTTTTCGTAAAATATTTGTGTAAAGTCGGGAGACTTTACACTGCACCTTAATATCTAGGAATTCAGAAGAAAACTTTATATTTATACACAATAGATAATTGTAACAAGAGTTCCTGCCATACATACATTTTAGCTAATTTAAAAATATCTTAATCTTGAAATTAAAATTTAAAAGTTGGAGAAAATATCTTTTCGAATTTCTTTCAATTTTCCTCGCTGTCACCTTTGCATTTATATTGGATAGATGGAATGATGAACGAAAAAATAGTATTGCTGAAAACAAAATACTAGAAGAAATATACAAAGGATTAGAGCGTGACAGCTTAGATATTGCGAATGATGAGAAATACTTTAAGATTGCTTTTAGAAGTCTTGTTTATTTTAATGACATTATTGATGGAAAAACTGTTCAGAATGATTCGCTTGCTATTTTTTATTTCGTGTTTACTCGAGAAGCTGTTGTAGTTCAAAATAAATCTGGTTATGAATCTCTAAAATCAAGAGGCTTAGAAACCGTGAAAGATGATGCGTTACGAACCAAAATCATTAACTTATACGAAGTCAACTATGAATTAGACAGAAAATTCAATGAAGAGCACAGTGAATATAAGTTTATGCAAAATTATTTCCATAGAATAAATGATGTTATTGCACCGAATTTTGAGTATGATTCAATAAACAATATCAAAGGAATTAAACTTCCTATACTACTAACTGAGAAGGAAAGGAGCTTGCTAAAAAGCTACCTATGGAAAATAGCTGTTGGAAAACAAGACAGATACCAAACTTCTATAGCTGAAAAAGAAAAAATTGGAGATTTAAGAGCTGATATCAAAAATTATCTTGATAAAAAATAGAAATAAAAAACATTCCAAGTAAAGTCTGTTTTAAGTAAAGTCTCGCCCTAAGTAAAGTCTCCCGACTTTACGCCAACTTCACACAATTTTTATCATAAAAACAAAAAAATCACTGCGCAATCTCCGTCTTCAACAACGTATCAATTGCTACTGAAATTTCTTTGGGACGCTCCGCTCTTGCGTTGACAATATTTCCTTTTTGGTCAATGAGGACATACGTTGGTGCAAAATTGAGTTTGTACGGTTTTAATTGTTCATTTTTAAATTGCTTGCGCGCTACCAAATGCACGCCTGGAAATGGTTTATTGTGTAAATAACTCCCATAACGCTCGTCTTTTCCTTGAATAAAGTGCTTCCAATTATCTATATTTTTCTGTTCGTATTCTAACGCCACATATAAAAAAACGACAGGATCATTTTTGTATTTTTCTTGCAGTTTTAATGACTCAGGAATCTCTTCAATACAAGGCGTACACCATGTTCCCCAAAAATCAATGTAGACGATTTTCCCTAAAAAATCACTAAGACTCACAGGATTTCCTGCTGCATCATTCAATGTAAAATCTGGTGCTTTTTTTCCATTTTGCAAGCGAGTAAAGGCTGCCACACGTGTATCAAACAACTTTTTATTTTCGGCTGATTGAAATGTAAATGTATCTCTAAATGTTTGCACCTGTTGAAAAAAATTGGCTGACTCTAGATTGGTTGAAAATTCAAATGTGGTACTTAACGCTAAATAATCAGTCCATTTTTTTGTTGGTTGCGATAAAATATAGTCAAATTTCCACTGCAAATTATTTTTTAAAAATTCTGTAATGCTTAAATCTTTAAACGCCATTTTTGCTTTATGCTGTACGTATGAATTTGCTAAATTTTTATATTCTAAACTATGCGCTGCGGTATCTTTTTCATGAATTGTATCCAAAAAATCTATATACGATTTTGAAGGATAATGATACGTAAATTCACCATGTAAATAGAGATTTCTATATTCTAAATTGTGTAAAAGTATGTTAGCATGCTCGGCTAGAATGTTATTAGTAAACCTTGTTTTTAATACTTTTGGAGTTGTTGTGTTTGCATGGAGTGACTGCAACCTCAGCTCTTGAATACTATCCATATACATTTTAAATCCCATATTAGTCTTAGATTGAATCATCACGGCTTCGCTATCAAAACGAAAGGCTTGAAAAATTTTGTGATCTTTCATAAGATAGGCTAGCTTTTCAGCTCCACGACCTGAAACTATAAAGGTATCTTCGTTTTCCCAGTATCCATTTTGTTCAACGTACAATGAATCGCCTTTTTCTACATACAATTCGTACTTGCTTACTGGCGAGCTTCCATATACTATTTGATAAGTATCTGCTACAAAATCAGATAACTCAAATGAAAAATTACCTAAACTATCTGTAACTGTAGCTGCAAGTGCATTTTTATCAGTTAACTCGAAAAAATAGTCTTTTACAGGCA
>JBCCLS010000062.1:0-9934 GCA_039026835.1 Bacteroidota bacterium
AGGCGAATAAGCTTTTAATTGTGAAATAGATAGCGAAAATATTTCATGATATAGCTACGATGATACTGGTCAAAAAAGATATTATTGGCAGAAAAAATTGCAATTTTTACTCCAAAACAAAAAGTTTAGATCACTTCTTCATCAAAAAATCAAAAACAATTGTAAGATTATTTAAATTAGTTCTAAATAAACTTTTAAATCGTGTTTATAGATAGTAAATTTGCAATTCGAAAATTATAACGAAAATTTTAAATCTATTACAGATGAAAAAGACACTAATAGCCATTGCAACACTCTTAGTATTAGTTGCTTGTAAAGACGATAAAAAGGCAAATACCAATACAGAAGAGAAAGCAACACCGCAGGAAGTAAATGTGTATACGCACAGACATTATCCTGCCGATCAAGAATTATTTGCAGCTTTTGAAAAGCAATCCGGAATTAAGGTAAATGTAGTAAATGCCAGTGCCGACGAATTAATGTTGAAAATGTCTGAAGAAGGTGCACAATCGCCAGCAGATGTATTGATTACCGTTGATGCCGGACGTTTGGTTCGCGCCAAAGATAAAGGACTTTTACAATCTGTAACGTCTGAAAAGCTAAATACAATCATTCCAACAAATATGCGTGACGAGGACAATCAATGGTTTGCCTTAACGAAACGCGCACGTGTTATTGTGTATTCAAAAGATCGTGTACGACCAACACAATTATCAACCTACGAAGATTTAGCTTCGGATACCTGGAAGAAAAAAATATTGATTCGTTCGTCAGGAAACATCTATAATCAATCGTTAATGGCTTCTATTATTGAGCACAACGGACAAGAAGCTGCTAAAAATTGGGCAGAAAAAGTAGTTGGAAATATGGCGCGTTCTCCACAAGGAAATGACAGAGACCAAGTAAAAGCAATTGTCGCTGGTGAAGGTGATGTCGGTGTTGTCAATACTTATTATATTGGTAAATTGCTCAACTCTAAAAATCCAGAAGAAGTAAAAGCTGGAAATGGTGTGGGTATCTTCTTTCCAAATCAAGATGGTAGAGGAACGCATGTAAATATTAGTGGAGCAGGTGTTGCTAAATATGCGCCAAATAAAGAAAATGCAGTGAAGTTTATTGAATATTTAGCCAGCAAAGAAGCACAGGAAGTGTTTGCCAAAGCTAATTATGAATATCCTGTAAATGCAGCGGTGCAGCCTTCTGACTTGTTGCAATCATGGGGAACATTCAAAGAAGACAATATTGCGCTTTCTATTTTAGGAAAAAACAATAAAAAAGCCGTTATTACGTTCGATGAAGCTGGTTGGAAATAAATCAACAGCTCGCTTATTGCGTACAAGTTGAGTATCAAGAATCTAAAATATATCAAACGAGATTGGAATAAATGGTCAGTGGCAACACTGATCATTATTTCTTTTATTGCCATTCCAATCCTTACCATTTTTGTTCGCTTATTTTTTGGGCCTGGAGAAACCTGGGAGCATCTTGTAAAAAATTTACTGCTTGATTATTCGCTTAACTCACTATTCCTCATTACAGGATGTACTGTACTGACACTTACTTTAGGCGTATCTGCAGCTTGGATTGTAAGTCGCTACACGATTCCTTTTCGCAAATATTTAGAGTGGATGTTAATTCTGCCACTCACGATTCCTTCCTATATTACCGCGTATGCGTATGCAGGTTTTTTTGATTATGGCGGCTCATTGGAAGTATTACTAAGAAGTTTCGGAATTGAAGCCGTAAAAATAAATATCACCAATATTTTTGGACTTATTTGTATCTTAAGTGTTTCCTTATTTCCGTATGTATATGTAAGTGCACGCGCCGTATTTTTATTTCAATCTGGGAGATTGATTGAAGCATCTAAAAATTTAGGTGTTGGCGAACGAAAAACATTTTTCAAAGTAGTATTGCCCATTGCACGACCTGCCATTATTGGTGGACTCATCTTAGTACTGATGGAAGTATTAAACGATTATGGAGCCGCAAAATACTTTGGTGTCAATACTTTTACGACAGGAATTTTTAGATCATGGTTTTCCTTAGAAGAACCTGCTACAGCAGTATATTTATCCGCCATATTGCTCTTAATTGTCTTGGCAATTATTTACTTTGAAAAAGTACAAAGACGTGGAAAAAATTATACATTTACCACAAAAAGTGATATCAAAACACCTAAAATAAAAGTGTCGAAACGAACACGAATTGTATTATTCTTGGTGGTGTGTATTCCTTTTTTCTTCGGATTCATCTTACCGTTTTTACAATTAGTCTATTGGAGTTTTTTAACCTTTAGTGAAGTAGCTTCGGCTTCCTTTGTTACCATCGCTTTGCAAAGTTTAGGCATTTCGTTATTAACAGCATTTTTGACCGTTTTGATTGCGGTGATCTTACTTTATGTGCCGAAATGGAATCGGATTTCGTTGCTAAAAAACAGTTCAAGTATTGCCATTATTGGATATGCCATTCCGGGCGCAGTCATTGCTATTGGCATTATGATTCCTACATTGCAGTTAGACAAATGGTTGATTACAACTGTAAAAGAATTGTTTGATGCTAATATTGGATT
Organism: Bacteroidota bacterium; assembly: GCA_039026835.1. Lineage (GTDB taxonomy): Bacteria > Bacteroidota > Bacteroidia > Flavobacteriales > Flavobacteriaceae > Kordia. Next base: position 2,573 of record JBCCLS010000062.1, read on the forward strand.
ACTGATCAACGGAACTATTATTGTGTTGTTGTATGCATATATCATTCGCTTTTTAGCGGTAGCGTACAATCCAATAGAAGCAAGTCAACTCAAAATTGGAAAGTCATTATCAGAATCTTCTAAATTGCTTGGAAAAGGAAATTTGTATACCTTTTTTAAAATCGATTTTCCTTTGTTAAAAGCTGGGCTGCTCAGTGCCTTTATTTTGGTTTTTGTGGATGTGATGAAAGAATTGCCACTGACGCTTATTTTGAAACCGTACGACATCAATACACTTGCAGTAAAATCGTATGAATATGCCAGTGACGAATTAATCATGGAAGCATCGTTGCCATCACTGTGCATTATCTTAACTGGAATTATTCCTGTCATTTTGTTGAACAAACTCATCTTGAATAATGAAAAAAAATAAAAAAGTAGAAATCTTTGAAGGTGACAGAGCTACGCATTATGATACGTTTATACACCATTTTTTTCCTAATTATGACTTTGTTATCGATACGATTCCTGTGCTTCTAAAAGGAATGTTATCATCCATAAACACACCTCAAATTCTTGTAGTTGGTGCAGGTACAGGAAATGAAGTGAAAAAGATGGCTGATTTCAATGACGAATGGAAAATAGATGCTTGCGATCCGTCAGCAGAAATGATCACGATTGCTACAAACAAATTAAAGATGTACGACAATGTTTCGCTGCATCAATGTACAATTGAAAATTTACCAACACCACATTTATATTCCGCAATAACGTTATTATTAGTTTTACATTTTTTATCGGACGATGGCGAAAAAGAAAATGTATTACGAGAAATTTACAATAAGTTAGACAATGGCGGAATCTTTATTTTATTCGATATTTGTGGAACGAGTGAAGAAATAGCGCAAAACTTTGAAATTTTAAAACATTCGTTTCCTGATAATTGGTCACAAGAAGAAAAAGACCTGCGTAAAGAACGAATTTTAAACATCCTAAACGTTATCAGCGAAGATCGACTCCAATCATTGGCAACAAAGGTTGGTTTTAGCACTGTTGTAAAATTTCATCAGTCAACTATTACACGAGCTTGGATACTCACTAAAAATTAGTCTTTGGAAGCATTCATTACCATAAAATCATTAACAAAATCATTTAATAACACGCAACAACCTGTTGTAAATGATGTTCATTTTTCTTTAAAAAAAGGAAGTATTACCGCTATTATTGGCGAAAGTGGTAGTGGAAAAACAACCTTAACCCGATTAATTTCTGGACTTGAAACTCCCGATGCAGGAAGCATTGAATTAAACGCTACCATTGTCAATGATGCTACTACGTTTGTTCCTGTAGAAAAGCGAAAAGTAGGCATGGTTTTTCAGGATTATGCGCTTTTTCCACATTTGACAGTTGCCCAAAATGTGAGCTATGGCATTTCTAACAAAAAAGATAAAAAACAACGTGTTACTGAGGTCTTACAATTGGTAGATTTGATTGGTTTTGAAACTCGTTATCCACATCAACTTTCTGGCGGACAACAACAACGTGTTGCATTGGCAAGAGCGTTGGCTCCCAAACCAGCGTTGCTTATTTTAGATGAACCCTTTAGCAATTTGGATGTCGTGTTGAAACTTCAATTGCGCAATGAAATTTTCAACATTTTAAAAACAGAAGAAGTTACGTCAATCTTTGTGACGCACGATACACAAGACGCCATTGCAATTGCCGATACAATTATAGTGTTGAAAGATGGAAAAATTGTCCAGCAAGGCTCAGCAGATGCTTTGTATACACATCCAACGACTTCGTATGTAGCAGCATTATTCAATCCGATACATATTTTTTCAGCAGAAGAGTTGCGTTTTTTTAATTTTAAAGCGTCTGAACGTACAACGTACGCCGTACGATTGCATGATTTTTCTACCGATAAAAAAGCAGAATACACATTTACAACAAAAATCACGCGAAGTCTTTTTTTAGGGAATCATTATAGGCACACCATTACACTTCCGAACAACAATACGATTACTTTTCACACAGATACAGCACTTAGCGGCGAGGTAGATTTTGGATTTAATACCGCAGCATTGTTAAAATTTGATCAGTAAAGATAGCTGTCTAAAAAGTGAATAAACACACTAAAAATTCTTGTGTCATCAATGTAATAAATACGCTATTTAAAATTGAATAAACACGGTACTTTTTAGACATACTATCTTTTCAATCAATGACATCAGTTCCTAATAGATTGTCCATTTCTATTTGAAACAATGCCCCTTCAAGTAATTCTTCTAATTTTTTTAATTCTATATAACTCACTGCCAAACTGATCATGGACGATGGTGTTTCTAACACATAAGATTTGCAATCGTCTTCACCTTCGCACATGTCACAAATAGGCGGATACGCCAAACTTGTCCTTATATTTTTTAAGAACTTATTAAAATTTTTGGTTGTCAAACTAAACCCAAGGTCGTTGAAAACCAATTGTATTTTTTTACGTTCCTTTGGATCATGATGTTTCCATCGAAAAGCAATTCCGTAATCGTTATTGTATAAATGATGTATTTCGTCCAAAATAATTGTTTCGTTTTTATTAAATCAACACTTTTGAGTTTTCATATACTTTTCTGCACAAAAACTCACGATCGTCAGGATGCGCAATTTTCACCATTTCCTTAGCTCTTTCTTTTAAATTTTTGGCATACAAGGACGCAATTCCGTATTCGGTTACAATGTATTGCACGTGTGCACGCGTGGTGACTACCGAAGCACCTTCTTTCAAGGTCGGTACAATTCTTGGAATTCCTTTATGTGTTCGCGATGGTAATGCTAAAATGGCTTTTCCACCTTCAGAAAGTGTGGCACCACGAATAAAATCCATTTGTCCGCCCACACCTGAATAGTGTTTGGTTCCGATAGAATCTGCACACACCTGACCGTATAAATCAATTTCGATAGCGCTATTAATCGCCGTTACTTTTGGATTTTGGCGAATGGTTCTTGTGTCATTTACATACCCTACATCCATCATATTTACAATTGGATTTTGGTTGATAAAATCATAAATACGTTTGGTTCCAAAAGCGAATCCAGAGACAATCTTGCCAGGCTCCGTTACTTTTTTACTCCCATTGATGATTCCTTTTTCTACCAAATCAATAATGCCATCCGAGCACATTTCTGTGTGTACGCCTAAATTTTTGTGATGATGTAGATGCGACAGTGCTGCATTTGGTATTCCCCCTATTCCCATTTGTAATGTAGCACCGTCGTCTACTAAATTTGCAATATGTCTCCCAATTTTATCTTCGGTTTCTGTGATCGGTTTGTTATTCATTTCATGCAATGGTGAATCCACTTTAACACAAGCATGAATTTGACTCAAGTGTATAATTCCATTTCCATGCACAAAAGGCATATTTGGGTTGATTTGTGCAATGACATATTTTGCAGTATCAATTGCAGCATTTGAAATATCGACTGAACAGCCTAGCGAGCAAAATCCTTTTTCATTTGGTTGAGAAACTGTGACCAATGCTACATCAATAGGCATTTTTCCACTTCTGAACAAGGCTGGAATTTCACTTAAAAAGATAGGAATATAATGGGCGCGACCGCGTTGAACATGTGGACGAATATTGTGTCCGACAAAAAAGCAATTGATCGTAAAACTATCTTCATATTGATCATCTGCATACGGAACTTCACCCTCGGTATGTGCTGAAACAATTTCTACATTTTTCAATTCTTTGTGACGATCCGTCATTGCCTGAATTAAAACCTCAGGTGCTGCTGCGGCTGTATGGATAAAAACGCAGTCACCTGAATTGATTACTTTCACAGCTTCTTTTGCTGTTGTCGTATATGCTATCATGTTTTCTCTTTTTCTGCCGCAAATTTAGCTATTTAAAATCATTCTAAATAATATTTTGCACATATATTTATAAAACATTTTGATAAAATTGATAATAGAACTTTGTGTAGCATTAAAGCATCCTAAATATTTTTCACTAACTCAACTAGAGAATACTAATATGTTTTTAAAAGTATCCATAACTTCCAAAAAGGTTTGTTCTAAATTGCTGATAATTTCTACCTGCAACTACAGAAAGGAAGCTACAAATAGCATCTAGAAGACAAAATAAAGTGCTTTTTTTGCTTTGTGTTTATTTGGTAATTATTCAATAAATATAACAGCTTGTTTTTTAAAAAGGTTGTATCAGTTTTCTAGTCAAATCAGATAGATAACTTAAAAACAACATACATTTTTATTCTCAATTTTTTAAAAAAGCACGAGATCGCTTTTTCAGACTATCTCACATCATAAGGCGAACACCTGTCCGAATCAGATTCCTAGAAGATACTCTCTCCTAACAATATACTAAAGAAGACTCTTTAGAGGTAAGCCATTGTGGGCATCAAAGGTATCAATCAGCCGCTGTGCAGTGAGTAGATTTTAGATAATAATCACCAATAAATACAAGTAGTAACGCACTACTATGTGTGTTGTTTCAAAGTTTAGAAATCAAAAATACAGCTATTATGAGTACAGTAAATGACTTAGTAAACTATTTAAATCCCAAGAAACATAAGTGGAGAGATAGAATACGCGGAAAATATCATCTAGTCCGAATTGACCACAAATTTATGCAAGCACAACAAAACCTTACCTCGCCAGAAGTCACAAAAGTTGGGAAGACTTCGCTTCCAAGCAGAAGAGTGCTCAATGATGACTATGTACTTCTTAATCTGCCAAATCAGAAACTTTTTGTAACCTGGGAACAGCAACAACAAGTTGTCACCTATTATTTTCAACGAATTCAACAAGGTGTAGCTACCTATATCCGTTTGGACGATGTATTACTTCCTGAATTTGATGAAAGTATGTATCAACCGTATAATGGACTAAACTTTATTGAAATTGAGTTGCAATACAAACATTTTTATCATAGATCGCAAGAGAAGATATTTTCGGTTGCTATACTTCATGAAAGTGTTTCTATGCTTTATAAAAAAACACTCAAATACAATCGGAATGAATTGGGAGGACTTACAAACGGAAAGCATTTTTTAGAATACAAAAACGCACATGGTGCTGATACAGGTTTAATAGACAAGTCATTAAGTAACGCTACCGGTGGACTCATTGGCGGGCAGGTGGAAATGCGTACGGTCATTGTATTTTTAAACGAGCAACGCGGTGAATTGTACTGGTATCCGAAAGTGATGGTAGACCAAAAAGAAGTCGTATTAGAATATAACTATCACCCTCAAAAAAATGAGCATATAGATGAAGGAGTTCTCAAAGAGCCTGCTATTTTACTGCGTTTTCCATATAAAGAAGGATTCTTAGCATTTATGATGCTTACCTATTTTGACAATGGTGTTTCTGCCTTTGATGTGTGGGATGGTTCTATGATGCGAAAACCAAATTGCTTCAAAGCTTATACAGAAATTGTACTTCAGCTTCTTACAGATGTTAGTCACAACATAAGAGACCTGCTACGGTATTTGTATTTTATACCAGGAGAATTTTTCGATAAAGAACAAACACTGTATACGAAACTCGATAATGGTACAAATGTGCTAGGAGAAGATTTTTTGTGGTTGGTTTTGCACAGGACCTTACATGAAAAATGGCTAAATAATATAGGACTAGATAAAGAAGATATTGTACTAAAGTTCTTAGAAATGATCAATATTGTTCAGGGTAATGAATATAGTCAATTCAAAGAGAAAAATGATTACTTGTTAGATCAATTACTGAACAAAAGTGTTACACAAGAAATAGAACAAGAAGTCGAAGGAGAAAATAAAAAGACGTTTACATACACAAGTTATCTGATCTACCTGTATAAAAATATGGATGGTGACTATTTTACAAAGTATAACTATTTTATTTATAGACTTTGGAAAAACAGTTCGTATGTGCTACCAACACATCCTGTATTTACAACATCATATCAAACAAAAAGAACGGATAAAGAGGAAAAAGAGAAGACGAAACCACCTTTGTTTTTACCATATACTACCAATGAAGTTGTGGGGTTTTACACGAGTAGTATTAACAGTAAGTTTGATGAAAATGAACATATCGTTTTAACTCCTGATGAAGCGTACTGGGACAATATAGTAGGATTTTTCTCATTTTTAAATCCCGAAGTCGGGAAAGCAGCAGAAAACATGGCAGAAGATGACTGGAAGATCACATATCATCCATTACATCCAATTCACTTGCCCGACCCGACTAGCAAAAAAGCGATTGCTTTACAGCCTATATCGCCGGCTTTGTTATTAAAAGCCAATGAAGACCAAAGTTTTTGGAGCAATGTAAGCACCGGAATCGAATATGCTGCTGATGCCATCACTACCTTATCTGGTATAGGAAACCTTAGCAAATTCCGTCACTTAGCACGTATATCTTCTGCATTTGGGAAAACACGTAAGGTATATAATAGTATTCGAATTGCGCATGCGTATGGAGAAATCTCTATAGGAACCATCAATGCATTACTCAAAATAACTGGACTCAACAAAACTGGTTTTGGAAAAGCGTTAGGCGATTTCCTTTTTTGGATGGAAATGCTTACTTTATCTATAGACATCACGGATGCTATTTCGGATGGTTTGCGTATTTCAGCCAAATCCTTAACAACCAAGCATTCCGAAACACTAAAAAAACAGCTTGATAATTTAGACTTAAGTGATGTTGAGAAAGCTAGGATTTTTGATGAGTTGAAGACAGTTTCGGGAAAAAGGAGACTTAAAATTTCCGATGATTTTAGAAAAAATTATGGAAAGAAAAGTCTTTTTGAAATCGATTTTGATTTAATCTTAAAAAACATGAAAGGGATTACGGATGAAGCAGATGAAATAATTAAATATATTGAGGATGATGTAATCAAAGTTCATATTTTAGATGATTTGACATTTGACGACTTACTACGTAAAGATGGATACCCAGAAGAGAAAATACATAGGGTAACAGCTATGGCTGATCTTGATATATATTTAAGAGATAGTTCACCCGTTGAGACAGCTATGGGAGAAATAGTACATGAAGGAATTCATTCAATAGACTATCATGCAATTGATAAAATGGTTAATGAAGGTACATCCTTAGAAGAAATAATTGTTAATTTTGGTGACAACCATGATTTTGAAATGCGCGCCTTTTTAGCTGAACAAAAATTTCAAAAAGAAGCAGGTTTAAAAGTTGATCATAAGGATTATTTTGCTGTAAAAGAACACATTGAGGAGCTTTATCCAAATGGAATTTATATTGAGGAAATAATAGAAGAAATAAGTGATTTAAAAAATAAAGAATAATGAAACCAGAAATAAAAGAATTATTATACAATTTAACTAGTAAGGTAAATACCA
>JBCCLS010000063.1:0-9808 GCA_039026835.1 Bacteroidota bacterium
CAGTATTTTACTAAAATTTAGAATCTTGAGATTCTGATCTTTATTTAAAACTTTGGCAAATTAACAATTTTTTTACGAGAATATTGCATAAAAGCTCAGGATTAACTGCAAAGAAAGGAGGATAAACTACATTTTTTTAAGAAATTACGTTTCCTAACCACAGATTTGCTAACGAATGTTAGTTTAGTAACAATCTTACGAGGATATGTGATTTTATATGTTTAAAAATGATAACAAAACTGCCTATGAAAATGTACATCTTACTTAAAGCTACTGTGCCTGATGCTTTTGCACCTGTAATTGCAGCACATGCATCGCTAGCATGTTATAAAAAATACGAACACGATGAAGACATGCAGCAGTGGATGCAAGGTGTCTTTAAAAAAGTAGTTTGTCGTGTGAATGCCAAAGAATTTGAAAATGCCAAAGCAGAAATAAAACATGTAATACTTACGGAAGCTGCATTAGACAATCAGGAAGTTTGTATTGCGTTTTGTCCATGTTTAAGTTATTCCAAGCAGTTTCAATTCTTTCCGATGTGGAAGCCGGAAATTAGTTAACATACACAACCCATAATTCAGTAAAATTATGGGTTGGTATTGCAAATAAACGCTTTCTCTATAATTATCTGTTGCGTCGACAATTAGTTGGTAATGATTTTACATCACACGTTTCTCTTGTGATTTTGTTTTGAATAGGCAATCCTCCAACAATATTGTAATGAGAAATAACCGTTTTCTTAAGTTGTAATTTTTGAATCGTTTTTTGATTTTTCATGATGTATAGTTTTAAATTCGATGACAAAACTATAAACCTTACAATGTTTATTCTCAGGAAAAACCCTGTTTTAGCAAAGGAAATTAGCTAATACAAAACAGGTATAATCTGCATCATGAAAAATCTACAAAACATATGATTTCTACTAGACTTCCGTTGGAGGATCTATGGGTGGATTGGACCATAATGACCACATCAAACAGAAATCGCAACCATCTGTAGGCCATCTGCATTCTCCAGTAGGGAGCTGTCCGCCACCGCCACCTGGACATGTACAGCCACTATCCAAATGGTCAGATGCGCCACCTTTAATTTGTACATTTTCTAACTTAGAAATAACTTTCTTGTTGAGTTGTAACGTTTTAATCTTTCTTTTTTTCATGGAATGTGTTTTAAAAAGTTTTATGTAAGCATATTAAAGATACAGAAAACTATTTTTAACAATGAAGTAGTAACCTAAAAAACGGTCAATAGTATTTAGGAAAGTACAAAGTTTCAAAGAACAAAACAAGAAGACATATCAACCAAAGCAAAGCCCAAAAGGATATTAATTAAAAGCGAGTAGACTTAGAAACCAACAGTAAACAAAAAACAATTCACCATACATAATTGAGCGCAGCGACAAATCCGTAACAAAAAATACCCAAAAAAAAGCCGTATTTTTGCAAAAGTGTTTCCAACACGAAAAATTGCTACAATGAAGATCGTAAAATTTACAAACAAAGGAATTTACTGTATTCCTGGGAAATTTTATTTAGATCCATGGTTGCCTGTGGATTATGCAGTAATCTCCCACGGACATGCTGACCATGCGCGCTGGGGAATGAAACATTACCTCTGTCATACGCATACCAAAAACATTCTCAAACATCGTATCAGTGAAGATATTTCGGTAGAAACGTTGGATTATAATGAACCGAAAACAATCAATGGTGTAAAACAGAGTTTTCATCCTGCGGGACATATTATTGGTTCAGCGCAAATTCGATTAGAATACAAAGGAAAAGTAGTCGTTTTTACAGGCGATTACAAAGTAAAACACGATAACATTACCATTCCTTTTGAGTCTGTAAAATGTCACGAATTCATCACAGAAAGTACGTTTGGACTGCCAATTTATAAATGGTTACCTGAAGAAACGCTACAGCAACAAATTCACAATTGGATACTACAAAATCAAGCGAACAATCGTACAAGCGTGTTGTTTGGATACTCGCTAGGAAAATCGCAACGTATTATGAAATTGGTGGAAGGAGTAGATGATATCTTTGTGCACAATGCCATTTATCATACCAATAATGCCATTGAAGCTTCTGGAATTGTGTTGCCCAAAACACAACGCTTGGATGGACATTTTAACAAGGCAGACATTCAAAATAAAATTATTATCATGCCGCCAGCATTACTGGGCAGTAAAATGCTCAAACGTGTACCAAATGCAGCAACTGCTATTTGTTCTGGTTGGATGCAAATTCGTGGAAACCGTCGTTGGCGCGGAGTTGATGCAGGTTTTGCCGTGAGCGACCATGCCGATTGGGAAGGTTTATTGCAAGCTGTCAAAGCCTCAGAAGCTGAAAAAGTATACGTAACACATGGCTCACAAGCAACATTTGCAAAATATTTAAATGAAATCGGTATTGAAGCCGCAGAAGTCATTACAGAATATGGCGACAATGAATTAGAAGCTGCAGAAGCAAAAAAGGAGGTGATTGCATGAAACGATTTTCAGAACTCATAAGCGCCATTGAAATCACGAATAAAACCAATGCAAAAATTGCAGCACTAGTGCACTATTTTACGGTTGCAGCGGATAAAGATAAATTATGGATGATTGCACTCTTTACAGGAAAACGCCCGCCGCGACCTGTAAAATCTTCCTTAATGAAAGAATGGTGTGCTGAAATTACCAGATTACCAGAATGGTTATTTTTAGAAAGTTACAGCACTGTAGGCGATTTAGGAGAAACACTCGCGCTACTCTTGCCGCCACCAACACATCACATTGAAAAATCATTAGATGCTTGGATGCAGGAACTCATTCAGCTCAAATCAAAAACGGACGAAGAAAAGAAGGCATATGTACTCAACGCTTGGAGCGGATTGGAAGCCCAAGAACGTTTAATCTTTAACAAACTCATTGGTGGAAGTTTTCGTATTGGTGTTTCCAAAAAGACCTTGGTCAACGCGTTGGCTAAGTTGACAAACATTGATGCCAATCAGCTCATGCACAGTATTATTGGAAATTGGGATATCAATTCCATTACTTTTGATGAATTGTTATCTGGAAGTCACATCAACTATGACAATTCCAAACCGTATCCGTTTTGTTTGGCGTATGCGTTAGAGAAAGAATTGGATGAATTAGGAGCCGTAAACGATTGGCAAGCCGAATACAAATGGGATGGCATTCGCGGGCAAATTGTAAAACGAAATAACGAACTCTTTATTTGGAGTCGAGGAGAAGAACTAGTTACACAACAATTTCCTGAACTCACAGAAGTATTTGAAACCTGGGAACACGATTTTGTGATTGATGGTGAAATTTTAGCGATAAAAGATAGCAGTGTGTTGTTGTTTAATGACTTACAAAAACGCTTGAATCGGAAAAATGTCTCTAAAAAATTATTGCAAGATGTGCCTGTTGGTTTCTACGCGTATGATATCTTAGAGTTTGAAAATGAAGACATTCGTACACAATCATTGGCAGAACGACGTGAAAAATTAGAACGCATATTTCAGCAGAATACAGCGAAAAACGTCCAATTGTCACAAGTAGTTCAAGTTGAATCATGGGACGATTTACACGAAATTCGAGAAAACTCTCGCAATGTAAATTCGGAGGGATTAATGTTAAAACACAAACATTCACCCTACCATACAGGACGAAAAAAAGGTGATTGGTGGAAATGGAAAGTAGATCCACTAACAATTGATGCTGTGATGATTTACGCCCAAAAAGGAAGCGGACGCCGAAGCTCAAAATATACAGATTATACGTTTGCAGTGAAAAAAGAAGAAGGTTTGGTCACGGTGGCAAAAGCCTATTCCGGTTTAACAGATGCAGAGATTACAGAAATCAGTCGTTGGGTCAATAAAAATGCTATTGAAAAATTTGGACCTGTACGAACTGTAAAAGCCGAATTGGTTTTTGAGATTGCCTTTGAAGGCATCGCGTTAAGCAACAGACACAAATCGGGAGTGGCGTTGCGTTTTCCTAGAATCAAACGTTGGCGAAAAGACAAAACCCTTGCCGAAATTGATACCATTGAAAGTGTAAAGGATTTGATTTTCTCTAGCTAGGTCTTAGGTGTGAGTATTTAGTAATTAGTATTGAGTAGTTAGTAGTGAGAATGTATGAAACGTCATTCCGAACAACGTGAAGGAATCTGTTGCTATATCAAACAAAAAATGATTATTGAAAGAAGCAGATTGCCACGGCTGCGCCTGTAAAGATGTATTTAAGTAGTTTTAAGATAATAGTATTGAGAATTGAGAAAGTTTTAAAAAGTAGATAAACAAATCAACAACTAAAGAAGTGTATACGTGTATTAGTTAAAAAGTTGAAGTTAATAAACAAAATTGAAGTAAGAAAAGAGCTGACAACCAACAACAAAGCACAGCAAAAAAACAGCTCCAAAACCAAAGACCCAAAACCCAAAACCAAAAAAATGCCCACACTAGAACATTCCGAAGGCTATAGAATCATCCATAATTGGATGGCAGACAAAGGTTTTTCACCTTTCGATTTTCAGTTGAAAGCGTGGAAAAAGTATGCGCATGATTATCACGGATTGGTCGTAGCACCAACAGGATTTGGAAAAACATACTCCATGTTTCTAGCAGTGTTGATTGACTATTTGAATCATCCTGAACAATATAAAAAAGGTATCAAACTTCTTTGGATCAGTCCGCTGCGATCGTTAGCGAAAGACTTGCAAATTGCCATGCAAACGGCAATTGACGAAATAGGACTTGATTGGCAAGCAGCAGTACGAAACGGAGACACTTCTACAGCAGTGCGACGCAAACAAGAACGCAACATGCCTGATATTTTGTTGACAACACCCGAAACCATGCACTTACTGTTTTCGCAAAAGAAAAACTCGCGTTGGTTCAAAAATATCCGTTGTGTCGTAGTGGATGAATGGCACGAATTGCTTTCCACAAAACGTGGCGTGTTGACCGAATTGGCGATTGCACGACTCCGTTCTTTATCACCAAAAATTCGAATTTGGGGCGTTTCAGCAACTATCGGAAATCTGGAAGAAGCCAAAAATGTACTCATTCCGTACGAAGGCGTTAAAACAAACATTGTTACATCTAAAGAAAAGAAAAAACTCAAAATCATTTCACTCTTACCCGATGAGGTGGAAGTGCTGCCGTGGGCGGGACATTTGGGCAGGGAACTTGCCAAAAGTGTACTAAAAGTGATTTATGAAAACAATACTACTTTGGTCTTTACCAATACCCGAAGTCAGGCAGAATTGTGGTATCAGTCACTCTTGGAAGCGGATGCAGATTTGGCTGGGCAAATTGCCATTCACCACGGTTCTATTGATGCCAAATTGCGGAATTGGATTGAAGATGCCATCAATCAAAATTTGTTAAAAGTCGTAGTGTGTACGTCGTCCCTTGATTTGGGAGTTGATTTTAAACCTGTAGATTGTGTGGTACAAATTGGTTCTGCTAAAGGAATTGCGCGTTTCATTCAGCGGGCAGGTCGTAGTGGACACTCGCCACATGAAATCTCCAAAGTCTATTTTGTGCCCACGCACACGCTCGAATTGATCGAGGTTTCTGCTTTAAAAGAAGCTGTAAAACAACGCGATGTGGAAGCGCGCGAACCGATGGTGTTAACGTATGATGTATTGGTTCAATTTTTAGTGACATTGGCTGTTGGAGAGGGTTTTCAGCGGGAAGAAACCTTTGAAATGATTCGGCAAACACATGCCTTTTCATACATGACACAAGACGATTTTGAATGGGCAATGCAATTCATCACAAAAGGTGGGACAACATTGCATGCGTATGAGGAATTTCACAAAGTAGTTTTTGATGAGGAAAAAGAATTGTATGTCGTAAAGAGCAGGCGAATCAGCATGTTGCACCGTATGAATATTGGTGCCATTGTAAGCGATGCGATGTTGCGTGTGCGCTATATGAAAGGTGGACATTTGGGTATGATTGAGGAATATTTTATTTCAAAATTAAAAGTAGGAATGCCGTTTGTTCTTGCGGGAAGAATCTTGGAAATAGTGCATATCAAAGATATGACGGTTTTTGTGCGAAAAAGCAAAGCAAAAAAAGCCATTACGCCAAGTTGGAAAGGCGGTCGTTTGCCGCTAACATCGTATTTGAGTCATTATTTACGTTTGAAACTGAACGATGCATTGCAGCCGTCGATACGTGAACGCGAATTGAAATTTTTAAATCCGTTATTGGCGATGCAGCAAGCACATTCGCACATTCCAAAATCGAATGAGTTTCTGGTTGAAAAAATTCAGGCAAGAGAAGGTTGTCATCTGTTCTTTTATCCGTTTGAAGGGCGTTTGGTGAATGAAATAATGGCATCGTTAATTGCGTATCGTATTGGAAAATTATTGCCAATTACCTTTTCAATTGCTATGAACGACTATGGTTTTGGGTTGTTAAGCGATCAAGATATTCCAGTAACAGAAGAGAATCTGATCAAAATTTTATCTAAAAAAAATCTCATGGATGATGTGGTGGCAAGTATCAACGCTTCTGAAGTGGCGAGTAGAAAGTTTCGCGATATTGCTGTCATTGCAGGATTGGTGATACAATCGCAACCAGGCGCTCGCAAGACTAACAAAAGTTTGCAGTCTTCTTCAAGTTTAATTTTTAAAGTATTGGAAGATTACGAACCGAATAACTTACTTTTACGCCAGGCATATACCGAAGTGTTCAACGAACAATTGGAAGAAGCGCGTTTGCAAGAAGCGTTTGACCGAATTTCGAAAAGTACAGTCATTCTCAAAGAAGCAAAAGGCTATACACCATTGAGTTTTCCGATAAAAGTAGATGCATTACGCGATACCATTAGCAGTGAAAAATTAAGCGATCGCATTGCACGATTGCAAAAACAACAGTATAAATTAATTACGTGAATATAGTAACGAAAGATATACGTTTTGGAAATGAAATAGTGACCTTAACGAACCAACGTGTGCTATTTTGGGAAGCACAAGAAGCTTTAATTTTATCAGACATTCATATTGGAAAAACGGCCCATTTTCGTCAACATGGAATTGCCGTTCCAGATGCTATTTTGTTGAAAGATTTGAAACGTTTACAAGTATTGATTGAGAATTTTAATCCAAAAAAGCTACTTGTTGTTGGCGATTTGTTTCACGCAGAATACAATCAAAATTTTGATATTTTTATTCAGTGGATGCAACAATTTGACGACTTGGAAAAAATACTGATTCGCGGGAATCACGATCGTTTTTCAACCCGTTTTTATGAAAGTTTGGGATTTCACACCAAAAAACAACAAGCATACAATCAGTTGGTATTTGTCCACGAAACGGTCAAAGTTACTGAAGGAATGCATTATATTTCGGGACATATTCATCCAGGTGTTCGCATTCAAATGAAAGGCAGACAGTATTTGAAGCTTCCAAGTTTTCAAGTCAATTCGCAACAATTAATTTTACCGGCATTCAGTCTCTTCACAGGATTAAATACACGTTTTCATTTAGAAGATGTGGTACATTACGCCTTTACTGAAGATGCGATTTTGGAACTTTAATTTTGGTAAAGTAGCGTTGAATTATTTGGCGAGAACTTGATTTCAAAAAAATAAATTAAATTGTACTTTCATAATATTGAAATCAATTCTGAATGAATACAAGTGTTACCTTCAGTACTGCAAAACCTGCTTTTGCATTACAAAAATTTATTGCGTATTACTATTTTCAAACACAAGATAAACCGCAAGCTGAACACTCATTTTTATATTTTCCTCACTTTAAGAACGCACTTACCATTTATAAAAATTCAGAAGCAGAAAATTACAAAGACGCTTCTTATATAAAATCCAATACTGAAATCAATTATACTATTTTATTTTCTACTATTTACAAATCATCTCGATTTATAAAAATTTCAGGTCGTTTTGACAAGGTTGGAATTGTCTTTAATCCATTAGGAATTCAGTACTTTTTACAAGAGGAAGCCTTGTCAACAATTTTACAAGATGATTTGCATTTTCATCATTTTGGGCGCCATTTTACAGCGTGTTTAGATCAGGTATATGCAGCAACTGCAATTGATGAAAAAGTAAAATTACTCGATACTTTTTTTAATGCTAACATTCAATCTTTTACCAATGAGTTGTTACAGCAAGCGATAGCGCGAATTCATGCTGACGATATAAAATACACAGTTCAAACATTAGCAGATACACTGGGCGTTCATAGGAGAAAACTGTTACGAGTATTTCAAAAACATCTTTGTTGTTCTGTTAAAGTCTATTTAGATACGGTGCAATTTAGAAAAGCCTTTACAACATACCAATTAGCAGAAAGCAAACCTTCTCTAACTTCCTTATCTTACAACAACAATTATTTTGATCAGTCTGAATTGATCAAACATTTTAAGAAATTGACAAAAAATAATCCTTCAAAGTTGTTTAAAAATGTAGTGCATTTGGGTGATGAAGATACTTTTTGGCAAGTGAATAATTGAATTGTCTCAAATAACCAATTTTAGAACTATCATTTAAAATACTTTTGAAAAAATTTCAAAAAATGAACAGTTTTAAAAGTATACTATATATTCAATGTATGTTAGTCTTTCAATTATGTTTTGCCAAGTGCAAGAATGGCAAGAAAAAGCAGCAAAGCTATCTGATGTAGATTTTGCAAATACAATTGAAAATTTAACAACAATAGCGCCTTCTCCCAAACTTTCCAACATACAATCATGGAAGTCTGACAAATTGCTTACAAGTGCATCCGTTTATCAAGAAATAACTACTTGGAATACCTACACGCAACCTAAAAGAACAGGAGTGATCACAAAAATGGATATTATGCTACAATCACAGAAGGTTCCTGTATATATATACATTCCCACAAATTATAAAAGTGATAGGCCTACAAAATTACTTATTTATTATCGTGGTGGATGGATGTCACGAAAAGAGTATCCTGAAAATATTGCCAAAGAAATTGTCCTTGAAAATCCTACCTTTTCTATGCTGGATAAGTATAATGTTATTGAAGTATATCCTGCGCTTAAACAAGACTTAGCTATTTACGGGATGTTTGGGTATGCACATTTGCGCAAAATAGTTGCAGCTACTAAGAAACAACTGAACATTGACGATAATAAGGTGTACTTAGCTGGATTTTCTGATGGTGGAAGAACGGTTTTGAATATTGCGTATTTGGCGCCTACTGCATACGCGGCTTTTTTCACGATCAACGGTACTATTAATAATTCAAATGCCTATTTTCCAAATTTTTCCAACCGAAAGTTAGTGTCTTTTATGGCAGAAAATGATGGGATTGTAGATTATCGTTATATGACCTCTATGGCGCAAAAATCACAAGAATGGAATGCGGACTGGATATTGTATATGTTGAAAGATAAGCCACATTTTTATTATCCGTATGCGTCACAAATTCTTCCTGTACTATTTGCACATATTAAAAACAGTACGCGCAATCCGTATCCAAATACAATTACATATCACAAAGCGTATGATTATGAAGAATTTACCAATATTGATTGGTTGGGATTGAAAGTCAATACTAAGAAAACGAAAGAAAAATGGCATTATGAACGAGCAACCTCTATAGTCCTAAATAAAGAAAAGACAGATACTTTTGTGTATGGAGAAAACATAGCGCAAGTAGAAGCACATTACTTTAACAATACGTTCACTGTAAAGGTGTCACTGGTAGAAGAAGTTGATATTTATATTTCTCCTTTAATGGTAAATATGACTATGCCTGTCGTGATTCAGGTTAATGGAAAAATATAAATATCAACTTCTTCTACC
>JBCCLS010000064.1:0-9757 GCA_039026835.1 Bacteroidota bacterium
AAACAAACAGAGGTAATAACATCGTGACTTTTTCCGCTCATGGCAGCAATCATGTCATAGGCTTCTTGTGCATCTTTTGCTTTTGCCAGTGAAACTCCTTCATGCCACACCACAGTATCTGAGGTGACTAAAATTTCGTTTGCTTTGAGTTCATCTTTGAAAACGGATGCTTTCAATTGCGCCAAATAATCTGAAATTTCATAATGTTGTAAATGTTCCGGATAGACTTCTTCTACAGGTTTGAGTCGAATTTCAAAGTCCAATCCTAAATCTTTAAAAAACTGCTGTCTTCGCGGCGAACCTGAAGCCAAAATGATGTGATATTTAGAAGAAAGGTTGTCTAACATAATTATTTGAATCAAAATAAAATATAATAAAAAGGAGTTAATTCTGTAAAATAATAATATACCACTGTCGATAAAATTCCAAATAGCATGATCAGTTTTAAAAGTGAGGATAACATTCGGTATTCTCGTTTGGTATCAGCCTGCCATACTTTTACAATAAAATAGAGCAATGGCAACAGAATCGTCACTAATATATAAATGGTCATGACGGTTTGTTCTTGTAAAAATTCTCGAATACAATATAATGTGAACAGAATGGTAATTCCCGCTAAAAAAGCCACAATTTTATTAACTCGATTTCTTCCTAAAATAATAGGTAAAGTCGTGATATTTGCATTGTAATCGCCATTGATATCTTCAATATCTTTCACCATTTCCCGAATAAGATTGATTAAAAAAGCGAATACTGCATACACTTTTATCGCAATCAACGAAATGCCGTAAAAAAAATGGACATGTTTTCTACTCAGCGGTTCACAATTGACTTTAAATGCAATTAAAATCAGTAAGCTACTAGCTACTAATAGTGAAACCACAACATTTCCAAGTATAGGCACACTTTTTAGATGCGAACTGTATAAGAACAATAGCAATGCAATTCCAATAAAAATTAGTGAAAGCTCAGGAAAATCAATAGAAAAAGAAACATAACTTCCCAATCCAATTCCGATCAAGCTAAACGCAATGTAGAGCGGAAAAGCGATCTTTTTGGAGATAAATGTCCCAATAAACTGTTTGTGTGGTTTATTGATACGATCTGTCTGTACATCAAAAATATCATTGATAATGTTTCCACCTGCAGCGATAAAAACAGTCGCCAAAACGCCACAAATAAATAGATTTAATGAAAGATAACATTCATCAAAAGGAAGAATCCAATAATAATAAAAAAGGAACTGCGTCAAGGCAATCATGACCAAATTAGGAAACCGAATGAGTTGTAGAAACTTAATCATGGGTGCGTTTTAGACGGTTTATAATTTCTGAAATTCCCCATTTAACCAATACAATAGGAATGAAAAGTAAACTACTCTCATACAACAAATATCCTGTACTTTGCCACAGATTATCATCATATATACTGTAATCACTTGGAAGATAATCGCGATGCAAACTCGTGATAAAAATTAAAAAACGCTCAATTACTCGTCCATGAAAAATTGCAAGAAATGCTATTAAAACAGCAATACTGTTTCTGTAGACAGCTTTTGTTTTTATTTTTTTAATCCAGAATAATTGTGTCAATCCAAAAAGTAATGGAAATCGTAGCAAAAGTACCCAAATAAAAAATTGTATGTGTGGACTGTTAGCATCATTCCAAAAATTATCAAAAGCATCAGGATTTGATATATAAAAAGTGATCATATAAAATAAAAACCAAAGGAATCCAATGATTCCCGCAATTCTGATCACAGAAATGGCATGATTGATAAAAGCTTGTAGATACTTTGATTTTTCTTTAGGGAGCAACAACAACATACTACTGACTAGAATTATTGAAAAACTAAAGCCAAAAAAGAGATGCTCAATGAATAAATCAATATTAGTACTGTACAAACCTAAAATAATTTAGTTAATCGTACTTTGCATCAAAATCTTCGTCCCAAGTACCTTGTACTTTCATTACCTGACGAATGACATCGCGTGCAGCGCCTTTTCCACCTTCAATATGTGATACATACTTACACAATTCCAATACTTCATACGCAGCATCTCTTGGGCAGCACGACAAGCCTACACGTTTTAGTACGGGAATATCTGGAATATCATCGCCCATGTACAACACATGTTCTAGTTGTACATTTTTCTGTGCGATGTAATCTTCCAGTTGTACTACTTTTTGATGTGCTCCTAAGTAAATATCAGTGATTCCTAAACCTTCTAAGCGTTTGCGAACACCTTCGTTGGTGCCGCCAGAAATGATGCAGACATTATAGCCTTTTTTCACCGCAGCTTTCAGTGCATATCCATCTTTGATATTCATACGACGAAGCATTTCGCCCGAAGTCGTTACCGTTACCGTTCCATCTGTGAGCACACCATCTACATCAAAAATGAGCGTGGTAATGTCATTTAAATACACTTTATAGCTTTTCTCTTCCATAGGTTTTTGCAATTGATTGCGTGAGCAATGTATATATTTCTTTGTGAATATCTTTATCTAATTTGGCTAAATGATCGTCAATTGTTTTTTGATCGCCTCGTTTGGCCGGTCCTGTTTGCGACATATAAGGCGTTAAGGAATCTATTTTGTTGGCCGTTTCCTGAATGAGCGGATGTAAAATTTGAAAAGGGACATTGTTAGCTTCGCAGATTTCATGTGCAATTCGGTATAAGTGATTGCTAAAATTGTTCACAAATACTGCGGAAACATGCAAAGCCCGACGTTGTTCCGAACTAATTTTATAAGAAGCACTTCCGATAGCTGACGCCATGGTTTGTAACACTGTAAAATCAGCTTTTTCGCGTGCTTCCAAACATATGGGTATAGTCGTAAAATCTACAGCTACACCTTTGGTAAACGTTTGCAATGGATAAAATACACCACGACGATTTTTTTTGTGCAATACATGCATACTTGCGCTTCCCGAGGTATGCACTACCAAACGATCGGTAAACGGTAGTTTGTTAGAAACACTAGCAATGGCATCATCCGCCACAGCGATTACATACACATCAGCGGCTGACAGCTCCTTTATATTTGTGGTGACAGGCACATTCTGAAAATACCCTAAGGCTTTTTCAGAGCGGTTATAGACTTGAATCACAGTAATTTCTGCTGCAGCTTCAAACACAGTGTATAAATGTTGTGCAATATTTCCAGCACCTAAAATGACCACTTTAACCATGCGGCAAAAATAACAACTATAATTCTCAATAAAAACAAAAACATGACCAATATCATATTTTATCAATTGCAGAGTGTTGACATTTGTAGGGAATAAAAACAACAACATTATGACACTATATACACGCTACTACGAAGAGTTTCACGACAAATACATCATGTACATTCCGTTGACAATTATTCTGCAAAGTTGTTTAGGAGGAATTGCAGCGATGTACATTTTAATGAACGGATTAGATACCATCTCTAGTTTACTACAACTTGGTTTATGTGTCATAGTAACTTCATTTTATAATGCAACAATACTAGCGCAACTCAAAGACAAATGGGTCTTCAATACCTTATTGTTTAGTTTACTGATGAGTGTAGTACTGATATTGATTAACGCGCTATAGTCTTGAATACTACTTCATTTCCTTAGTCAATACTGAGATGTAAAAGCCAAACTCAATGACATAGCAGGTTGGGTTTGGCTGTATTTTTAAAATTGCAAGTGCAAAGATTTTATATCTTGTTATCCAAAGTAGGAATCTATGTGGAATTTTTTAAAACAGCATACATACATAATTACGTTGATTTGGGTTGGAATGGTCTTGGCGATAAGTTTTATGGAAGCGCCACTCAAATTTCAATCTGAATTGGTAGATACACGTGTTGGCGTCAGTATTGGGCGAATTGTTTTTACTGCACTCAATAGGATAGAATTATTTTTTGTGATACTACTAATCATACTGACAGTTGCTTCGGGCAATTTTACAAAAAACTATCTGTTGCATGCATTGACTGTAATTATTGTAGTACAAACATTTATATTACTTCCTTTTTTAGATGAAAGAGCTGTAAAAATTATTCAAATGAAACCTGTAGAAGATTCAATAGCACACTTAGTGTATATCGTATTGGAAATTATCAAAGTCATAGCTTTGCTTTGGATAAGCATCTACCAAATAAAAAAACTAGCCAATTATTCATGAAACAAGACATTAAAAATAGAGTAGATGTGTATGTACTCGTGGATACATTTTATAAAAAAGTCAGGAAAGATGCAGTATTGGGACCTATTTTTAATAATCGGATTACTAATTGGAGCCAGCACTTGATGCATTTGACTGATTTTTGGGAAAGCAATTTATTTTTTGTGAACAAATACAAAGGCGATCCCATGGCAAAACACATAGAAGTTGATGCTACTGTCAATCATACCATTACCGAAAAACACTTTGGAATCTGGCTAAATTACTGGATTCAAACCCTTGATGAATTGTATGAAGGCGACAAAGCAAACATCGCCAAAAACAGAGCTCGAAAAATGGGAACTTTCATCTATGTCAAATTATTTGAAGCGCGACAAACGGACTAAAAATTACTTCACTTAGAATATTCCTAAATAAGCACAAATAGAATGTTAAATAGACTTAAATTTAGGTAAAATAACGTATTTTTGCATCCAGAAATTTAGATGTAAAAGAAAACGTGATACAATGGGTAATTTCTTAAAGAAAATTCTATTCTCCACACGATTAATGGCATTACTTTTTTTTTCGTATGCACTAGCCATGGGGATAGGAACTTTTGTTGAAAGTGAATACAGTACTACAACCGCCAAAATCTATATTTACAATGCCTGGTGGTTTGAATTAATCTTACTATTATTTTTGATAAACTTCTTCGGAAATATCTTCCGATATCGCTTATTGCGAAAAGAAAAATGGGCAACTTTACTCATCCATTTGTCTTTTATTTTTATCATATTAGGAGCTTTCGTTACGCGTTACATCAGTTACGAAGGTGTCATGCCAATACGCGAAGGCGCTACAGAAAATACATTTCTTTCCGAAAAAACATACATAAAAGCCATGGTAGATGGCGAAATAAATGGACAACCAAGAAGACGAACGTTAAAAGGTGACTATTTAATTTCCCCAGAGGGTATTGCACCAACCACTTGGATTCAGGAAAACTTTCCTTGGGATAAAGACTTCAATGGACAAGAATTTACGATTGATTACAAAGGATTCATCCAAGGTGCTGAAGAGGGAATTATTCCAGATGAAAATGGTATTGAATTTCTGAAAATTGTAGAATCTGGTGGTGGAAATCGTCACAATCACTTTTTAGAGTCTGGAGCAAAACCACAAAGCATCCACAACATTTTGATGACCTTCAACAATCCTGTGAAAGGCGCTATCAATATTGAAAGTGACGACAAAGGAAACTACACGATACAAAGTCCGTTTGAAGGAGAAAATTTGATCATGGCAACTGGGCAACGTAGTAAAGTGCTCAAAGACAGTTTGCAACCTTTTAGAATTCGTTCCTTATACAATTTGGCAGGATTACAATTTGTCATCCCTGAGCCTTCCTTGAAAGGAACTATTGGTGTTGTAGAAACACCAGAAAAATTAAAAGATCAAGCTAACGCAGTCATTTTGGAGGTTTCCACAAAAGGAGAAACCAAAGAAGTACGTGTCATGGGCGGAAAAGGATACAACATGGCGCCAGTCAAAGAAACAATTGGCGGACTCGACTTTTGGCTATCGTACGGTGCAGAAAAGATAAATCTTCCGTTTAGCATTAAACTCAATGACTTTATTGCTGAACGTTATCCAGGAACTGTTGGACAAGGAGGTTACAAATCGTTTATGAGTAAAGTCACTTTGATAGAAAACTCAGATCCTGTGTATGATTATGACATTTACATGAATCACATTATGGATCATGGTGGCTATCGTTTCTTCCAAGCACAATTTGACAGAGATGAAAAGGGAACCATTCTCTCCGTGAATCACGATTATTGGGGAACGAATATTACATATCTAGGATATTTCTTATTATATCTAGCATTGATGGTTATTTTATTTGATAAAAACACACGTTTTGGTGATTTGAAAAAGCAATTGGAAAAGATTAAAAATAGAAAAGCAAAACTACTGACAGCAATCGCACTGATATTTAGTTTAGGTACGTTTGCGCAAGAAACTACCTGGAAGGTAGATTCAATTCAGGCAAAAACTACCGAAAAAGTAGCAGACGAGCACGAAGGACACAATCATACAGCAACCAACAACAATCAAATAGAGCAACGAGCTGTATCCGATAGTCAATTAGATTCTATCATTGTGGCCAATGCAGTTTCCAAAGAACATGCAGACAAGTTTGGACGTTTGATTATCCAAGATGATGACGGACGTATGAAACCTGCCAACACCTACGCACGCGAATTGTTGCGAAAGTTAAGCAAAGCAGATACCTACAAAGGATTGTCTGCCGAGCAGGTATTAATCTCCATGATTCAATATCCACAATTGTGGTATAATGCGAAAATTATCAGTGTTAAGCGACAAAAACATGACAGTATTCGTAAAATTATCGGAATCAAAAAAACCGATATGTATGCGATGATGTTGGATTTCTTTACGCCACAAAACCAATACAAGCTCAATCCGTATACGGAAGCTGCGTATGCGACAAATACGCCAAATCAGTACGAAAAAGCGATCAAAGAATACGATTTAAAACTAGGATTGCTCAGTAGAGCCATTCAAGGTGATATTATCAAAGTATTTCCATTACCAAATCATGAAAATAACAAATGGATTTCTGATAAAAACTATGCTGACAATCCAGGCGTAGGCTTTCAACCAAAAGATTCTCTGTATGAGAAATACGTGAAAAATGCGATGAAAGTGTACACAATTCTGCTCAATGAAGCTAACAGAAGTGGTGATTACACAGAAGCAGATAAAATGATTGAAAGCATTCGCAAACGCCAACAAGAATTTGGAGGTGATGTGTTACCTTCTGAAACACAAATTAAAACCGAAATCGTATATAACAAAGTCAATGTTTTTGAACGTTTGATGCTCTTTTATTTGTTGGTTGGTTTTTTAATGTTTGTCTTTATTATTGTACAAATTTTCAAAGATCGAAAAGGAATTCGCGTTGCTATCAAAATTTCGAAATGGTTGATTATTGGACTGTTCGCTTTGCATACTGGTGGACTCATTGTCCGATGGTATTTGTCGGGACATGCTCCGTGGAGTGACGCATATGAATCTATGATTTATGTGGCCTGGGCAACCATGTTATTTGGATTGTTGTTTGGACGAAAATCTGACTTAACCATCTCAGCCACGACTTTTGTGGTAGCGATGGTATTGTGGGGCGCGCATATGAATTGGTTGGATCCAGATATTGCCAACTTACAACCTGTATTAGATAGTTATTGGTTGTTAATTCACGTAGCAGTCATTGTAGCAAGTTACGGACCTTTTGCCTTGGCAATGATTCTAGGAATAGTATCGTTACTTCTCATCATTTTGACCAATAAAGAGAACAAAAAGCGCATGGAGCTCAATTTAAAAGAGATTACCATCATCAACGAAATGGCAATTACCATTGGATTGGTCATGTTGACCATTGGAAACTTCCTCGGTGGAATGTGGGCCAATGAAAGTTGGGGACGTTATTGGGGCTGGGATCCAAAAGAAACGTGGGCGTTAATTAGTATCATGGTGTATGCATTTGTATTGCACATGCGTTTGGTGCCGGGATTGCGTGGACGTTGGTTCTTCAATTGGATGTCTATCTCTGCATTTGGGTCAATTTTATTTACCTATTTTGGTGTGAATTTTGTCCTTAGCGGATTGCACTCGTATGCAACAGGAGATGCAGTATTAGGTCCAAAATTTGTCATCATTGCAACGTCGATTTGGTTGGCGTATGGTGCATTGAGTTATTGGCGTTACCAAATTCATTACAAAAAGAAAAAAGCGGTGAATTAGTAGTGAAATTTTAATACTGAGATTCTTCAAAAAATAAATAAACGGTACTAAGTTTAGGAGTTTATAGGTTTATAAGTTTACTAAAATTGAATGAAGTATCGGACATCCCATAACAATATCTTTATCAAATTAGAATAAAAATTAGTTTTTGTTGTAACAAAATTGAATGTTAATCGTGTTAACTATAACATTCATTAACCATCAAAAAACTAGTGTCTTATGGGCGTAATTGTATACTTCATCATTAAGTGTTTCTTTTAGTGTGTAGTCTTGAAATAATGTGAGCCTTTACATTTTATATATCAGTTTGAATACAGTTAAGAATAGTTCTTATTCATACTAGTTTATAAGTGTAGTCTAAAACAATTTACCTTTTAGTGTTTCAAATTACTTCTCGATACAATTTTTCTCCATTTCACTACGAAAAACCACTCGAAGTGACGTTTTAGTATGATACGTCATTGCGAAA
The DNA here is from genome assembly GCA_039026835.1 of Bacteroidota bacterium. Classification (GTDB taxonomy): domain Bacteria; phylum Bacteroidota; class Bacteroidia; order Flavobacteriales; family Flavobacteriaceae; genus Kordia. Next base: position 8,449 of record JBCCLS010000064.1, read on the forward strand.
ATTTCATAGAAATTTGTGGCAATCTGTTTCTTTCAGAAAAAAATCTACTTTGATTTAGACAGATCACCGCGCTACACTCGTGATGACGAATCGTAGTTTTTATTAAAGTTGCTTGCTTTTTCCTGAGAAATCGAAGAGTTGTTTAATTATCAAAATCGGTACTTACTCCTTGACTAATCCCTAAAACCTAATTCATAATCCCTGATTGAAGAAACGTCATGTAGTTTGAAACCCAAAGATTCTTAAAAGGCAAAGCAATTCAAAATTTAACATTCAAAATTCAAAATTCGAAGTGACGTTTGATGTTTAAATTGATTCTTACTCCTTGACTAATCCCCAAAACCTAATTCCTAATCCCATAATTGAGGAGACGTCTTATAGTTTGAAACCCAAAGATTCCTAAAAGCCAAAGCAATTCAGCATTCAAAATTCAAAATTCAACATTCAAAGTACACAGTACATCACTGTTCCAACCATTTTCGGAAGTCTGAGGTTGTAGAAGAACTGGTCATGACTTTTTCTTTGATGCCTGTCAGTGTAATTAATAAACGATTTTTAAAGTGACTTTCTATGTTTTCGATGAAATCGATATGTGCAATCTGACTTCGGTTGATGCGAAAGAATTTCATAGGATTCAGCATCTGTTGAATATTCCCCAATGTATCTGAAATAGGATATTTTTTACCCGAAGCATCCATCGCCAAGCAAAAATCGCCCGACGCTTCTATCAAACTAATATCGCTCACATTCAACAACTGAATTCCCTTAGATTTTTTAATCACAAAACGCTTTTTATAACTAGTTTCTTCCTGTTTCAATGCAGATTTTAACAAACTAATGGTTTCATTTCGAATAGGTTGAAAGCTTTCTGTTTTAAAAAAAGATCGAAATTTGTTCAAAGCTTGATGAATATCTTCCTTGGTATACGGTTTTAAAATATACGCAATTCCGTTCGTGCGAAATGCTTCAAACAAATACTCATCATGCGCCGAACAGAAAATGATAGGACAGTGTATTTTGACCGTGTTGAATACATCAAAGGAAATTCCGTCTAGCAATTGAATATCAGACAAAATAAAATCATACGTTTCTTGTGCCAAAAATGTACGCGCTTTTTCATTAGAACGTGCCCAATCGTGCAGAAACGATGTTTCGGTAAAATAGCTTTCCAAATTAGCAACGAGCTTTTCGTACGCCGGTATTTCATCTTCTAAAATTAATATACGCATCAAGGTGTAATTTACGATTCTTCACTCAGTTTTATGATAGGAATTTTTACTGAAAATGTATCAACAGTATCTATGATTTC
>JBCCLS010000065.1:0-9722 GCA_039026835.1 Bacteroidota bacterium
GCTGTTTTAACCTTTGCTAATGAAAATGGCTTGACGCGATTTTTGTAGGCAGATTCAAAAGTTCCTTCGACTAAAACTGCTAAGTTTTGATTGCCTTTGCCTTGATAGCTTTCTGGACTTGGCTCTTTTTCAATCACATCTAGTGAAATCTCTTTTGGAATTCCTTCCAATTTAGATTGTGGCGAGCTTTTCAGCAGAACAGTCTTTTTAGGTCCTTTTTTCAGTGTGTCAATTTGATTGGCAAACTCAAATCGCACCAAAGTGGTATTGTTTGTAATGGGATGATTCAAATCGGTTTGTGCCAACGGATTGTAGCGCCATTGTACAGGTAAATATTGTGCGTTGCTGCCTTCACCAAATTCCATTCCGATGGCGGCGCATTGCATGTCGTTTACGAGTTTTGGATTGATGCGAATTCCATATTCAAAAAACAAATCGGTCAATCCTAAATCTCTTGGAAATGCCAAGGTTTTTCCTTTTTCTCGAATACTGTCCAATTCTGCTTGTGCAGTTTCGACCAACCACATCGATTTTCCTCCATTCATCGTGTATTGATCTAGAATATACTTTTCCTGATCTGTAAATTTTTGTGTGGGTTTTGGAATGATGACTAAATCAAAACGGTTTAAATTTTCCAAGGTTTTTTCTGGATCGTCTGAAAAGGCAGTTAAATCAAATGAACCTAAATTATAGTATTCTACCAAGGCTTTTTGAAACCCGTAAATGTAGATATTGTCCAACTCGCCATGTCCGCGTAAAATGGCCACACGTTGTTTGTTGATTAATGTCAATTTGGTAAATGCATCCGCAAATGCATATTCCAAATGTTGTACTGAACTTGCTATTTTTTCCTGATCAGAATTGGCTAAATTATTTTTGTAAAGCGACACATTTACACCTTGATTTTCATGCTGAACGATCGCCCACGGATACACGACTTCGCGTGACACTTTATTGGCAGCTTCTTCGGTAATATAGCGCGGTCGCATTTGATTTTCTTCCAAGAAGCCAATCGCATTTTCCGCAATTGGATCAACGAAAACATACTCCACATTGTCATTGTAAGCTGCATATTCTTCTAACAATTGCACAGTTTCATCTGCCAAACGTTTGTATTCTGGTGGAAGATCACCTTTTAGAAAAATAGTAACTCGCATCGGCGATTGTACGTTTTTAAGCGTATTTTTTGATGCTTCTGACAAGGTATAGCGTTGGTCTTGCGTTAAATCAAAACGAGTAAAGACATTGCTTGAAATCGCGTTTACAATGATCAATCCGATAAGGACTAAAAGGATTTTAACAGGAATGGGAATTTCTTTTTTCAAGCTTATCGTTTTTTGAGTTGAACAACCGTTAAGAATAAAAAGAAAACAGTGACGCTCACAAAGTAGATCACATCTCTTGTATCAATCACACCGCGCGCAATGCTGTCGAAATGACGTTTCATGCCAAATTTTTCTACCATAGGATTCAGATCGCCGAACACATCTGCGGAAGCGATACCTTCAAAGCCAAAATACATGACAAAACAGATAAAAACAGCCGCAATAAACGCCACAATCTGATTCTGTGAAAGGGTAGACGTAAACACGCCAATACTTGTGTAGGCCGCTACTAAAAAGAGCAAACCAAAATAAGAGCCCAGCGTACTTCCTATATCTAAATTCCCCACAGGATTCCCCAAACTCCATACAGTATAAACATACAACAGTGTAGGAATGAGCGCCAAGAGAATCAACACCAACGCTCCCAAATATTTTCCAAGGACAATGTGCCAACCTGAAATCGGTCGTGTTAGCAACAATTCCAATGTGCCCAAGCGCTTTTCTTCTGAAAAACTACGCATGGTAATGGCAGGAATTAAAAAAATCAGAATCCAAGGTGCTAACGTAAAAAATGGTGTTACATCGGCAAATCCATAATCGAGAATGTTGAATTCACTTTTAAAAAACCATAAAAATAATCCGTTGAGAATTAAAAATAAGGCAATCACCAAGTATCCTATCGACGAGGAAAAAAAGGAATTGATTTCTTTTCTAAGTATGGCTATCATTTAGTTCTTTTTTAATACAATAATATCTTGATATGACAAGGTGTTTTCGCTGCGTCCAGACCACGTGCCTGGAAAATAGTTGGCAATTTGGAAACCTTTGGCTTCAAACTGTTCAAAAATATAATCTTTGTCAAATGCTACGTTGGCTTCTTTCACTTTTTCGTCCATCAACGCATAGGTTTTGCGATCTGCTTTAAAGTTCATTTTACTAGACGACATGTGTTTACGAGACGTTTCATCCAAAATAAAAAAAGTTGCCAAACATATTTTTTCAGCATCCAATACACGGTAAATTTCATCCAGATAATGCAATACATCTGTGGGCATCATGTGCGTAAATACAGAAGTTAAGAAGGCAAAATCGAAACTATTTTCTGTGTATGGAAAGGTAAAATCTTTCGCTTCTTCGTTTGTATTGAGATTGTACAAATCGTTCTTTAATGGCGTATGTGTAAAGGTAAAGTTTGGATATTTTTTGGTGATGTGTTCCGTGCACCAATCCACACCTTGTGCCACGACATCGAAGCCTTTATAGCTTCCATCTGTGTTCAAAAACTCTGTAAACGGAATCGCCATGCGACCAATGCCTGAACCAATATCTAAGATGCGACTGTTGGGCTGAATGTTTCCGTATTCCTTAAAATATTTGAAAAACGTTTCGCCAATTTCAATATAATTCCCAGGACCTGTATACACATATCCTTTTGGTGGTTCGAGTTCGTGACGTTTCCGAAACAGATCAATCGGCGCATATACCACTTTCCGCAGCAATAATCGTTGTTTGGGTGATAATTTGTAGTATAAGGCTCGTAACATTTTGTATAATTGTCGTCTTGTTTAGGGAATCTATGAATGTGTAACGTTTGGTTTATAATTCTAGTATTTTTTTACGATAGACTTACCAATTTGTCAACACTCCACGCATAGGGTTTGTCGTTGAACATGGCTTTGGTTTGTTTCCAGACATTTTTGAACAAATCGGAACTGCGATAGGCTTCCAAGTCGTCTACATGTCTCCAATGACTGTACGTAAAAAAGATTTCAGGATTGTTTTTGTCTTGATACAACTCTAAAAACTCACAACCTTCCCGATCTTTGATGGACTGTTTTTTTTCCTCAAACATCGCTAAAAAGTCAGGAATATACTTCGAGTGAAAACTCATTTTTACTATGCGTACAAACATATTATGAACTAAAATTTATGGTTATGGTATCTCTAAATCGCAACCCAAATAGCGTAGAAGCACTTCCTACAGTAAGGGGATTACTTTTGTAAATAGCCAACTCTAAAAAGTCAGCAGAATTGAACAGTGCTAATTTTTTGCCATCTTCCTCGCGTTTGTGTTTTTCCAGATTAAAATTGATGGCATCGCTGTAGCATTCGTGAATCTTTTTGAACTTATAATTGCGTGCCGAAATTTCAAATTTGCGTCCTTTGCCAACATCTTTGAACAATTTGCGTGTGATGTTAGAGATGACATTTCCGTAATTGTCAATGTAAATCACATTCCCAATAATTTGATTTTCATCAGTATTGACAACAGGTTTTAATCCAGTTAAATGTTTGATGTTCTGAATGGTTTTTCCAATCACTTCTAACGTACCGCCGCGCGCAATGTGGCAGGCAACTTGCACAAACACATCTAACACAGGAAAATTTGTCTCAATACGATCGTGAATATTAATTTCTACAATTTTTTCCGGAACAATCTCAGATGCAATCAAACTCATGATGCCATTATCGGCACAGATAAAAAAATGCCCGTCTAATTTTAGCGCAATATGTTTATTTTCAGGATTCAACTCAGAGTCAATACCAATGATATGTATGCTGCCTTTTGGAAAGCTATTAAACGCATTTTGAATAATGTATGCAGCTTCTTCAATTGTAAATGGATTGATATTGTGTGAGATATCAACAATACGTGCATCGGACAGCTCACTGTAAATAGCTCCTTTAACTGCGCCCACAAAATGGTCTTTCTCCCCAAAATCGGTTGTCAATGTGATAATTGCCATTGGCGAATTGTTGATATTTTTTTAAGTTTAATCTATTAAAAAATGGTAAGTTTGCTTTGCAAATCTAAAAAAACAAAACGGAAATCTAATCTTTAATACGAGTCGCTTTTTTAAGAAATTATTTTTGAAATTTATGAGATCAGTCCACGAGAGTTTTTTGGTCATCAAAATACCAATATAGAATTGCTTAAAAAATACTTTCCGAAACTTAAAATTGTCGCTAGAGGAAACAAAATTAAAGCCTATGGTGATGAAGCATTGTTGGAAGAATTTGATAAGCGTTTAACCATGTTGATGGAACATTTTGTGAAATACAACAAAATTGACGAAAACGTCATTGAGCGTGTGTTGACGAGCGAAAGTTCCAAAGATTATGATACGTCTGCAGCTAGCGGACAAGTATTGGTACACGGAACCAATGGAAAACTGATCAAAGCTATGACAGCCAATCAACGCAAATTAGTGGAACTAATGAATAAGAATGATATGGTATTTGCGATTGGTCCTGCTGGAACAGGAAAAACTTATACAGGTGTGGCTTTGGCAGTGCGTGCGTTGAAAAATAAGGAAGTAAAGCGAATCATATTAACACGTCCGGCGGTAGAAGCAGGAGAAAGTTTAGGTTTTTTACCTGGTGATTTAAAAGAAAAACTCGATCCGTACATGCAACCGTTGTATGATGCATTGCGCGATATGATTCCACCAGAAAAATTAGCAAAATATATAGAAGACGGTACCATTCAAATTGCGCCAATGGCCTTTATGCGAGGACGAACGTTGGACAATGCCTTTGTCATTTTAGACGAAGCACAAAATACGACGCATGCGCAAATGAAGATGTTTTTGACGCGAATGGGAAAAAATGCCAAATTCATGCTAACAGGCGATCCTGGACAAATTGACTTGCCAAGACGTGTTATTTCTGGATTAAAAGAAGCCTTATTGGTCTTAAAAGATATCAAAGGCATCGGCATGATTTACTTAGATGATAAAGATGTCGTACGTCACCGATTGGTGAAGAAAGTTATTGAAGCGTATAAGAGTTTGGAGCATCAGAATTGACGTTCAAAGAACGTCATACTGAACTTGATTCAGCATCTGTTTGATAGTATTATCAGTATTGAGTATTGAGAAGTTTCAAAAGATATATTCGGACGTTACTTCGAGTGATTTTTCGAAGAAAAATTGTATCGAGAAGTAGTTTGAAAATAGAAACTTAAGCAAACCAATTACTTCTCGATACAATTTTCTATCGATCTCGACTGCGCTCGATATGACAGAAAATCATTTGAAGTGACGATTTGAAAATATAAGCTTACTTAGTAATGAGATATTAGTATTGAGTATTGAGAAGATAATCAAGAAGCTTCAAATCAACAAATAGACGAATTAACGAATAAACAAACAACCAAAAAGCAAAGCGACCTAAAACCTAAGACCAAAAACCTGATAATGAACACCATAACAGCCACCAATTTTAACTTTCCAAATCAGACTGCCAAATACACGGGAAAAGTACGTGAAGTATATACTATCAATGATGATCTTTTAGTGATGATTGCTACTGATCGTTTGTCTGCGTTTGATGTAGTGATGCCGAAAGGAATTCCGTTCAAGGGACAAATTCTCAATCAAATTGCTACAAAAATGATGAAAGCAACCGAACATTTGGTGCCAAATTGGTTGATTGCGACACCAGATCCGAATGTTGCGATCGGACACAATTGTGAGCCTTTTAAGGTAGAAATGGTGATTCGTGGATATTTGTCAGGGCATGCTGCACGTGAGTATAAAGCTGGAAAACGTATGTTGTGTGGCGTGGAAATGCCAGATGGAATGATTGAAAATGATAAATTTCCATCGCCAATTATTACACCAGCAACCAAAGCAGAAATGGGCGCACATGATGAAGATATTTCCCGTGAGGATATTTTAGCGCGTGGAATTGTTTCGGAAGCGGATTATATGCAATTGGAAAAGTATACACGACTCCTTTTTGAAGAAGGCACAAAAATCGCTCAAGAACGCGGATTGATTTTGGTAGATACCAAATATGAATTTGGAAAGACAAAAGACGGTAAAATTGTTCTGATTGACGAAATTCACACGCCAGATTCTTCTCGTTATTTTTATGCAGATACGTATGAAGAATTACAAGCAAAACAAGAACCGCAAAAACAATTATCCAAAGAATTCGTACGCCAGTGGTTGATTAGCAATGGTTTTCAAGGGAAAGAAGGACAGGAAGTTCCTTTTATGAGTGATGATTATATCAATTCGGTTTCTGATCGCTATATAGAGCTATACGAAAACATTACAGGCGATTCTTTTGAAAAAGCAGATGTTTCAAATATTTTGGATAGAATAGAGGAGAACGTTGTCACTTTTCTCAATAAATAATCATTTGATTTAAAATAACTTAGCGATTATTTTTTAGCTGCATTAATTATGGTTATATTATAAAATTATTAATGTAAACCATAAAAAAATGAAAAAAAGAAATATAAAATCTTTGTCCTTAAACAAGAAAACAATCTTAACATTTAGTGTAATTGGAGGACGTAATAGTCCAGATCCTGTAGCACATTCTACTGTACAAGGTTGCCAAGGAACGGCGACACGATATCCTTGTTCAAATTAAGGAAACTGCTAACGTATTTCGACGCAAATGTCTCTAATATTTTGTGTAGAATAGCGGAGAATGTTATTTTTAAATGAGTACGTAGTTTTTACTAAAAACACATAAAAAAAGCGAAATTTTAATCAAATTAAAATTTCGCTTTTTCAGTATATAATTCTTAAAAATGGCGTGTAAAATTGCTAATTCCAGTCTGAATTTGCTAATAACAAACAACAAACAACTAGCAACCATTACTTAATCTCCTTCATTGCATTGTCGATCAATGTTTTTAGGTGTGTTTTGTGTGCTTTTGTAGCCAAATCACCCAAGCCATTCGCTGCAAATCTTCGGATGGTTTTTAAATTGTAAATCGCCATTGATTTTGCAATATTGGTAAAGCGTCCGCTAGATTTTCCTGTTAACATTTCTACCAACATGTTGGTGTATTCGATTTGTAAATTTTGTCTGAATGAATTCACAGAAGAATTGATATCTGCATTGAAAATAGCTTTGTTCAAGTCTCTCATAAATTCCTGAATTTTATACGTGTTTCCGTATAATTCTGAATCTACAATACGTTGCAATGTATTTGGATGTAATATATGATACAAAACGCTCATTTGTCTACGCAATGCTGCATTGTGAATTTTTGGATCTTCAGTACCGCGACCTAGATTGAATCCTCTTCGCTGACGTGCCAAATGTGTGTATAAATCTGCAGGAATATCGTTTGCATTTGGTGCAAAAAGATGCTCTTTTAAAGCGTTCATTGCTCTTTTTTGATCTTCGTAGCTTACAGGCGTGTACGGTTGCGTGCCACCTGCTTGTCCTTGCATCGCTCTGTCAACATACACACCACCAATGAAGCGCGAAATAACATTCACAGCACTTGATTTTTGTCCTTGTAAAATGCTAAATGCTGTTACTAAACTTTGATATGATTTTCCGTAATCTGTATATTTAGATCGTAAGTCTTTTGTCATATCGTTTACCAACTTGATACGATTGATCGAGTACGTAATTTGATCGTTTGATAAATCACCAACCATCACTCTTGGATCAATAGCTTTTCCTGGACTTCTCATATCATCTGCATCGTTTCCGAAGATCAATTCTGGCTCTGTAGATCGTTTCAAGATATCGTCCAATTCTTTGAGTGTTTTTACAGGTCTGTACCCAAACTCAATTGCCCAAAGGTCGTATGGACCTAATGTTGTGGTAAAATAATGTCCTTGTTGTGCTCTATCGTTGGTTACGTTGATGGCTTCATAATCCATTACAGAACCTGTCAACGCTTTTCCATTGATGTATTCTTTGTCAGCCAATTGTGCAGGTGTGTGCAATTGACTTGATTTCATATTGTGATTCAATCCTAGTGTGTGCCCAACTTCGTGCATGATTAAATGTGTCAAACCTTCGTTGCGCAATACTTCTTTTTCTTCATCAGAAGCATTCATAATGGTCAATGCAGTAGTTCCAAATACGCTATTTTCGTGCATTAAATGTCCTAAAGCACAGTGTTTGTGATCATTTTTGAACTGTTCTAGTTCTTTTTCTGCATCTTCTAAATTTTCGTATGAATATGCGCTCATGGCTTCAAACAAACGGTCGTAACGAACTCTGTTGGTTTGATGTACATACTCTAACATCACATCTGCACCTAAAATTTGTCCTGTACGCGGATTCACAAAACTTGGTCCGTATCCTCCAAATGGCGGTCTTGGTGAAGATGTCCAACGCAAAACATTGTAACGAATATCACCAGCGTCCCAATCGGCATCGTCTGGTTGTACTTTAACAACCATTGCATTTTTGAATCCAGCTTTTTCAAATGCAATATTCCAACGCAAAACAGCTTCTTTGATAGTTTCTCTATATTCTAAAGGCGTTGTGTTTTCAATCCACCATGTAATTGGTTCCACAGGTTCAGAAATAGCCGCATCCGGATCTTTTTTCTCTAAATGCCATCTGTGAATGTAGTCTCTGAAAGGCGTATCACTTGGCGTAGTCATATCGGTAACTTGTGTTGTAAAATACCCTACGCGCGGATCGTCAAATCGTGGCATGTAAGTATTGTCAGGAATCTGAATTAAACTATGATTCACTTTAATCGTTACATTGCGTCCGTCAGAAACTGCTCTGGAACCACTATTTAACACGGAAGGTTTTGAATACACATATTCAATAACTACATCTGTATTTTCAGGATAGTTTTTAATAGCGTTGATCTTTGTTTTTCCTTTGTTCAAATTTCCAAGCGAAAACGCAAATGGTCCTCTACCAGGAAAGCGTGGCGGTTTTATTTGTGATAAGGTTTCTCTCATGAAAATTTCATCAGCCTTAATCAAATACAGCCCTTTTTCATCGTCGGTAGCTTCAATTTTAATGCTTGCCATGACACCTTCGCTAATGTTTGCGCCGGCAGATTTAGCCAATGCACTTTTTGGATTGTAGTAATATGCATTGTTTTTTGTGACGAATTCTATTTTGTTGAAATACTTTCTGACGGTAAAAATTTTGGAACCTCTGTACGAACCTCTGAAAGCGCCCGCATCTGAAACACCATCTTTAATTTGACTGAAATAGATAAACTCCTTTTCTAATTGATCTTTAGAAACAACCATTTGTAGCGTACCTGTGATTGTATCTTGGTAGATTGTAAAAAGACCTTCCATCTTTTTACTTTTTTTGGTCAAATCAGCAATAGATTTTTTGGTAGATTTTTTCTTTGGAGCCGGAGCTTCCGTAGTCGCTTTTTTGCCTTTCTTTCTTTTTTTACGTTGTGCATTTGCATCAGGAGATACCACAAATGCTAGCAATAGAAAAACGACAAAAAACAGTTTGTTTTTTGATTGTAATTTTACCATCGTATTCGTTTTTAATTTTTTGGGATTATTTAACTCTGCTCAAATGTAACTTTTTAATGTTTTTTCTCTCTTAAAATCAAGTTAAAAAGCGAGTTATTGCGATATATTACAAGTTATAATTGAAGATGCCTGTAATTTCTTTCCCAAAAAAAAGTGCGCAGAA
>JBCCLS010000066.1:0-9684 GCA_039026835.1 Bacteroidota bacterium
ATAGTTTTAATAAAAATTAGATTTTCGATTTCATAACAATTTATTAAATTAGCTATACTTAAATACATAAGTTTTGAAGCTAAATCTACAGGAAATTCCGAGGGTTAAGACAATTACCAAAGAAGACTTTATTAAAAATTACTTCAAGCCACAAAAACCAGTGGTGATAGAGAATTTTATTGAAGATTGGCCTGCATACACAAAATGGAGTTTGGACTACATGAAAGAGGTTGCTGGCGATAAAGAAGTGCCTTTATACGACGACAGACCTGTAACTCATGAAGATGGTTTTAACGAGCCTCACGCCAAAATGAAAATGGCAGAATATATTGACTTGCTGAAACGAGAACCGACAAAATACAGAATCTTTTTATGGAACATTCTCAAAGAAGTTCCTTCCTTACAAGATGATTTTAGCTATCCTGAATTTGGACTAAAGTTGATGAAGTCTTTACCAATGTTATTTTTTGGTGGAACTGATTCCTATACCTTTATGCACTATGATATTGACTTGGCGAATATATTTCACTTTCACTTTGAAGGAAAAAAACAATGCATTCTTTTTGATCAAAAACAAAATGATTTTCTCTATAAAATTCCACACTCTTTGATTGTACGCGAAGACATTGACTTTTCAAATCCTGATTTTGAAAAATGGCCAGCCTTGCAAAAAGCACAAGGACATATTGCCAATTTAGAACACGGAAATATTCTCTACATGCCAGAAGGTTGGTGGCATTACATGCGATATGTTACCCCAGGATTTTCTATGAGTTTGCGTGCCATTGCGCGAAAGCCAAAAAACTTAGGAAAAGCCATCTACAACATCTTTATCATGCGTCATTACGACAATTTGATGCGAAGATTCAAAGGGCAAAAATGGATTGACTGGAAAAATGAAGAAGCCATCATCCGAACACATCGCAAAAACAACATTGCGATATAAATTCTATACAAATTACGGTCAACTTATACTAAAATACGTCCTTTTAAAAGCATAAAAGGCAACTCGTGCAATACTTTTGGTCTATCTCCTGTAATGTGTTAGCTTTATCAAAGACAACAACCAATTAACAGCAACTTCATGAAATTCACCTTCCCACTTTTCGTGTATTTGTGCATCTGCTCCTCGCTACACGCACAAAAACTAACCATTTCTCCATACGAATTCATATCTAGAGCAAAAGATACTGTACAAGCAGAATTAGGAACTTTCAATGTTATTGAAGATCGAACGAATGGAAAAAACGATTCTATACAATTGTCTTTCATCCGATTTAAAAGTACCAATCCAAACCCAGGAAATCCAATAGTATATCTTTCAGGTGGTCCTGGAGGTTCAGGAAGTGGTACCGCAAGAGGAAGACGTTTTGAACTATTCATGAAACTCAGAGAAGTAGCAGATGTCATTGCCTTTGATCAACGCGGTACAGGTTTATCGCACCAATTACCTGCATGTCCTTACAGCGATGGATTCGAATTAAACAGAGCTGTTGATAAAGTGGAATATGAAGAAAAAACAACAGCGCATATATCTAAATGTTTGGAATTTTTAAAGACGAAGAATGTAAATGTAAAAGCGTACAATACCACAGAAAGTGCTAAAGATATTGATGCATTACGGAAAGTATTGAAAACAGACAAAATCTCACTTTGGGGCATCAGTTATGGGTCACATTTAACATTCGAATACATTCGACTCTTTGAAAAAAATATTGACAAAGTCGTATTGGCAAGTCTAGAAGGTTCTGATGAAACCGTAAAGCTTCCTGTAAACACAGAAAAATTTGTATTCCATTTAGCAGCACTTGCTAAAGATAATTATGGAGCTGCAAAAAAATATCCAGATTTAAAACAAAAAATGATCACGGTTCATGAGCGACTCAAACAAAAACCTGCTGTTGGTTGGTATAAAAACAGACAGGGAAAAATAGACACGGTTCGTATCTCAAACTTTGAACTGCAAGCAGCCGTTGCTACATTTTACCTCAAAAACCCATGGGACTCTAAAAAGATCGCTAAAGTATACAAAGAAATGCATGAAGGTGACTTCTCCAAAATTGCAGGAGATGTCATGGTCATAAAACGTTACGCTTTAAACAGTGTCCGACCAATGTCATTTGCCATGGATATGCAAAGCGGAATATCTGAAAAACGACAAAAAGAAGTTGCAAATCAAATCAATACGACAATTCTGGGAAGTATGATCAACTTTCTATTATACGAATGGATGCAAACCCTAGACTTTCCACAATTACCAGATTCATTTAGAATCATGCCTGTAAATAATGTCAACGCGCTCTTGCTTAGCGGAACGTTAGACGGAAGAACGTATGTAGACAGCGCTGTACAAATTGCTAAAAAATTTAAAAATGGGCAACACGTACTCATTGAAAATGCAGGGCACGATTTATATATGGAGTCGCCCGTAATAGGCGATATGGTCCTAGATTTCTTTAAAGGAAAACAACTAAATCTAGATCGAATTGTGTTGAAGCCAACAATATTTGATTAGTCGTTTTTCCAAACAAAATCATCGCTCAATTTCATTAATCTTCTCATACACCAAATGCGATTCCCAACCGCGATATAGCAAATAATCAGCTATTTTTTTCTTTCGTTTGAACGGATTGCTCTCTTTGACAGCGCCAGCACGTTTTCGGGCCAATTCATCCAATGTGTTGTGATATACTTCATCCTCAATCTCTTTCAAACCTGCGTCAATATTGTATTTGGAAATATTTCGAAATTTCAATTCGCGTACAATGCGCAAGCGTCCCCACTTTTTAATTCGAAACTTTCCTCTGGCAAAACTTCGAGCAAAACGCTCTTCATTCAAAAAATTATCTTGAATCAATTCGGTAACAATAACGTCAATTGCAGCAGGAATCATATTCATTTTTTGAAGCTTTTCCACCACTTCTTTATGACATCGATCTTGATATGCGCAAAACTGTTGCAATGCTACTTTGGCTTCGGTAACTGAATATGACTTATTTTCCATACGAGTTTACAAAAGAATAACTATTTCTTCACAGAAACAAGTTTTCAGATACTTGATAGTTAGTCAATTATCTAGTATATTGCTAGACTTTTCAAATCGCATGAATATGAAGCTTCAAATCCCCCTAATTTTTACCTTCTTTATTACACTAATCTCCTACGGACAAGTATATCAACATGACTTTGGAACAACCTCAATTAGTTCGCATCCGTACACAGTAGCTCCAACAATTTTTGACTCAAATTTATCAAATTCTAGTTGGACAAACAGTAACAGTTCGTGGACTTCTTTTACGGGAAGTAGTGGACAAGCAATCTCATTAAGTAGTTCTGGCGGCACACCCACACTGACATTAACTTTTGATGTAGCTTCAGGTTTTGAGTTGGATGTTACCAGCTTTAGCTTTTGGAGAAGACGCAGCACAACAGGTGCACAAAACTGGGACATGACAATCAACGGAATCAGTGTTGGTAGCGGAACAGTGCCAACAAGTGGTTCTGACATTGGTACAACAACAGTATCCAATACTGTAAGTGGTTTAACTGGCACAGTAACGGTAGTCATTTCTCTAAGTGGAGCCAGTGGATCAGGAACTTTTCGATTGGATGATTTTACCTTAAACGGAACAGTCGCAGCCATCTGTACAGATGCTATGGACTTTGTGAATATACAATTTCCAACCACTTCACAAACCATTACAGTTGGTGATGCTTTTACCGTATTTGCACAAGCATTTGAGCCTGGAGTTACTGAAGCAGCCGGACAAGGTTCAGGCGTAGAAGCTTGGATAGGATACAATACTACAAACAATGACCCAAGTACAAGCGCTGGATGGACATGGATTCCCGCAACATTTAATGTGCAATTTTTTGATAATGATGAATACAGCGCAGAAATTGGATCTGCACTTCCCACAGGAACTTATTACTATGCCAGTCGCTTTCGACTCAATGGATGTAGCTTTACCTATGGTGGTGTCGGTGGTGCGTGGAGTAATAACTCTGTTGAATTAACGGTAGACCCAGATGTGGCTGATTTTTGTAATGTAGATTTTCCAAAAACTGCGACGATCACCGAAGGAAATACATTCAATGTATTTGCGCAAGTATTTGAACCTGGTATTACAGATGCAATAGGGCAAGGCGCCAATGTGGAAGCCTGGATCGGATACAATACTGTTGACAATGACCCGCGAACAGATGCTGGTTGGATATGGATTGTGGCGTCGTATGATTCTGATTTTAGTAACAATGATCAATATACGGCTGAAATTGGATCTGCACTTCCAGCCGGTACATACTATTATGCCAGTCGTTTTCGTATCAATGGAAGTGATTTTACTTTTGGTGGAATTCAGGCTGATAATATGGGGAATTTTTGGGATCCTGTTACCAATAATTCAGGAATTCTTACCATCAATCCGCCACCTACAGCTGATGTAGTAATCACTGAAATCATGTACAATACCTCTGGCGGTGATGATGAATGGATAGAAATTTGTAATGTTTCTGGAAGTACGCAAAGTTTAAGCTCTTATATCATTGATGTTGGAGGAACAACAGAACATACATTCACTATTGGAACTACGATTGCCGATGGAGATTGTATTACTGTTTCTTTAGGAAGTAATGGTGACGGAACGTTTAATCCAGCGTGTCCTTTTACACCAGATCAGGGAGAAGGTGCAAGTACAAGCAGTACCAATAACTTGGCAAATTCATCTGATACCATTACATTATTTGCGGCAGATGGTACCACAGTTGCCGATGCAGTTACTTATTCCACTGCTGATGGTGCTGACGGAAACGATGCGTCGTTACACGTTATTGATACTTCTTTAGACAACTCCAACACAAATACAAACTGGCAAGAAGTGGCTATTGGTGGTTCGCCTGGAACAAACGCATTGTTATCGCCATGTGCACTGACAGAAGTTGAATTTATAGCTACAAGTTCATCTTTAGCAGAAGATGGATTATTTATAGATATCTGTGTCTCAATCACAAACCCCAACGGTTCTACAGCTACTACAGTAGAAGTCGCGCTGGATGGTGCAAGCACTGCAACAAACGGTACTGACTTTGACGATGGCGCCGGAACACCCGCAGCAATTTCATTTCCAGTAACACTTACATTTCCTGCAGGTTCGTCAGCAGATCAATGCATAACCATTTTTATCTCTAACGATGATACAGTTGTAGAGCCAAGTGAAACTGTGATTCTAAATCTACAAAATGCTTCTGGAGGAACTTCGGCAAGTATTGGAACCAACACAACGCATACACTCACAATTACTGACAATGATGGTGCAGGTTCCAGTGATATTATGATCACGCAGTATTATGAAGGTTTGGGCAATAATAAATGGGTTGAAGTTAAAAATGTCAGTGGCGCTGTTATTCCTGCGAATACATATTATATTGTTGTGTTAAACAATGCAGATGCTGACAATCCTGCGTCAGCAGATCCTTCTGACGGAAGTTCACCTTCTTTTAATAATAATGTACTTATTGATTCAGATATGGCAATCGGTGAAGTGCGACGCTACAGAGAAAATTCTGCTGTAATTCCTGCGTATGCTTCTCCAGGTGAAACAGGATATGACGGAAATCCAACGTTTGACTTTCCACCGGCGGCAAGTTTATTTAGTGGTGACGATATTGTACTAATTTCCACAACAATTGACAGCAATACTTGGGCAAATAGAGTTGATGTTATTGGTGATGGAACACTTTGGGGCGACCGTAGATGTTTTGTGCGAAACTCATGTGTATCCACAGGACCGTCCACAACATTCAACATTACAGATTGGGTTGAATTTACAGATACCGAAGTAGAAAATCCAGTTTCGGGAACCAATCCGTATTTGGGAGAACACGAAGAAAGTATTACTACTTGGAATGGAGCCTCTTGGAGTAATGGAACGCCTGATCGATCGCGAGTTGTGGCATTATCGGGAACATACAATACATCGACCAATGGTAATTTAATTGTATGTTCATTAACAGTAACTACAGGTGTTACTGTCACGATTCCTAGCGGAACTTATATTGACATTCAAAATGATCTTACCGTAGATACTGGAGCTTTGCTTAGCATTCAGAATCAAGGTTCGTTAATTATGGTGGATGACTCAGGAACGGTTACTGCCAGCGGAACTATTAACGTAGAAAAAACCACCACATCTTTTGAACAATATGATTATACCTATTGGTCTTCGCCAGTAGCGAGCTCAACGTTTGGAACTGCTTTAGGATCTTGGCGTTTGGACAATACATACACGTATATCGCGTCTAATTTTGAAGATATAGACAATGACGAAATTGACGATGATGACAATGTTTGGAGTGCTATCACAACAGGAGATACCATGACTCCTGGAATTGGTTATGCCGCTATGGGACCAACGACAGGAAGTTTTCCACGAACAGAAAATGTTACGTTCAGTGGCGCAGTAAATAATGGTGTAATTACAGCACCAATTAACCTAAGCGCAGACAATACAGATGCTGATGACGATTGGAATTTTGTGGGAAATCCATATCCATCCGCAATAAGTGCAGATGATTTTGTAGCGTTAAACACCAACATTACAGGAACACTTTATTTTTGGACACATGTGGATGACGCTTCTATGGCAAATCCTGGGCCAGATTTATTCAATTACAGTACAGACGATTATGCAATGTATAATACGACAGGAAGTGTAGGGACAAGTTCTGTAAGTGGAAGTACAGCGCCAACCGGTTTTATTGCATCTGGACAAGGTTTCTTTATTGAAGCCATTACAGCAGGAACGGTAACATTCAAAAACAGTTTGCGAAGTAATACCTATGATAACAGCGATTTCTTTAGATCAAATGATAACGGATTTTTTATAGAATCAACACAAACAACAACCGAAACAGAGCGCGATCGTATTTGGTTAAATTTGACAAATGCAGATGGTGCGTTTAGTCAAATTTTGATTGGTTTTATGGACGATGCCACTTTGCAGAAAGATCGTTTGTATGATGGTATTCGCTTGAATGGATTTAACTATTTGCGTTTCTATTCTAAAGATGCGACACATACATATGGAATTCAAGGACGCCCAACTTTTATGGATTCAGATATTGTTCCGTTAGGATACGATTCGGCAGTATTGGGTGATATAACCATTAGTATTGATCAATTGGAAGGAATTTTAAATACAAGTGATGTCGATGTCTTTTTGAAAGATGTAGACCTAAATATCACACACAATTTAAAACAAGCGCCGTATACATTTACAACCACCAATGGTAGTTTTCAAGATAGATTTCAACTACAATTCATAAACAATGCTTTTTTAAGTGTAGAAGAAGAAACGCTTGCAGATGATGCGTTCGCAGTATATTTAAACGATAATAAAGAAATTGAAATCAAGCAACGTCGACAAACAGCAATTACGAGTGTCAATGTATATTCTATGATGGGACAACGCATAGGAACGATCACAAATATGAATCAGAAAATTTCTTTGCGCGAGCAAGCTTCTGGAATTTATGTAGTTGTGATTGATACTGAAAAAGGTTCGCTGACGAAGAAAATTTCGCGTTAATCATTCTTTGAGTGTTAATTCCAAAAAATGATAGCCAGTTTCATTGATGAGTTTTTCACCTTGAACCACCTCAATAGGTTTGCTGAATAACGGACAATCAAGAACAACGGTATGAAATTCACCATTTTCACCGCAAACATCAACGCCTTTGGCTTCCAAAAGTGCTAGTGTTTCTTGATTGATTATTTTTCCGAGAAAGTCAGCGCCTAAATGTGCGTTGCAGGAGACAATCATCGCCACAATGCCGGCGTCAATCATATCGTTGACTAAAGTGCTGCGGTCTTGTTGCCAAAGTGGTAAATTACAGTGGATATTTGCTGCGTTGCATACACTTTCTTCCCATTCACGATGCGATTGGATATCAATATCTCCAAAAACAGCATCCGTCAACTCATATTGATTTGCAAGCGATGTAAGCTTCTGTATAAATTTTTCTGTGTAATTTGTCCAACTAGCTGATATGTAATGTATAGCAGCATCTAAAGCATCTGCTTGTGCCTGTAGAATACTTTTAGAAAGTCCATGTGAGCGACTGATCTCGCCTTTTTCATTTAACGCATTGAGTAAAACAATCGGTTTCTCTTGCATTTGCATCAACGCATAACAAGAATCTTTCCCACCAGACCAAGAGCAGAGTAGTTTCATATAATTTTAGGAGATTAAAAAATCACGAATCACAGTAGCCAATACATTCATATGTACTTTTTCAATTGGATGTTGTACTCCTTCAAGTATTTTGAGCATTCCATTTGGTAATTGTGTGGCTGCATTTTCGGATTCTGCTACTGTTACCATAGTATCTAGCGCACCAATTCCAATCAAAACGGTGTGTTGAATTTCTAGTAAATCTTGATCGGTTAATTTTTTACCATCGGCAAGTGCAAGCATCATTGCTGCGGTTTTATGCATGAGTATTTTCCAATCATTTGGCTGATGCAATTCGTACAATCGTTTGGCAAAAGCAGGTACTTTTTCTTCAATCTTTGCAGGATTTAACATTTTAACTTCTTGCTGCGCGCTTTCCAAACTCCAATTAAATTTCGTTCCAAGCGTGACAATCATATTTACCAATTCAGGACATTTCTTTGCGAGTATTAACGCTACATAACCGCCCATGCTGTAACCAAAAATATGTGTTTGTGAAATTTTTAGTTCATGAAGCTTTTTCACAATATTATCTGCAAAGCGTTCCATATCAAACTCATGCGCTGAATTACGTCCGCCATGACCTTCAAAGTTGAGTGTGTGCACGTTGAAATCTTTTGAAAGTAGTTGTTGCAATGGTCGCAGTTGGATTTCACTTCCCAATGCGCCGTGGAGTAGCAGCAGATTTTTTTTCATGAGTTAAAGTTACATGAAAATATCATATAAAATATTACTGTTGCGAGTTACAAACTCACAACAGCTATGAAGTAAAGCATAATAATAATATAAACAAGTCGCTATTGTGAGTTTAAAAACTCACAATAACAATTGTATTATAAAGTCATTTCAGTAATGTATAAAAACAAAAAAAGCGACCACAACAGGTCGCTTTTCTTATAGGGTATAGACTTCATCGTTTTTATCTTTAAAACGATATTCTAGATACGTGTAAGCATCTCTTGGTAATATTTTTATCCATTTACGGTGTTGTAAAAACCATTTAAAACGGATGGATGGAAATCCTTTTGTGAGATACGCCGCAATAAACGGATGTGTGTTGAGCGTAATCCCATTTAAGCCATTTTCTCTGGCTAAAATTCTTTCTAGATCAGTTGTAATTTTATCAACAAGAACAATTGGTGCTTCCACTTCGCTACCATTTCCATTAGGGTTTTGTTCGCGTGTCTTTATATTTACTTCTGGTCGTACTCTCTGTCGTGTAATTTGTACCAAACCAAATTTACTTGGAGGTAATATTTTATGTTTCGCTCTATCATCTTTCATTTCTGCCTTCAAATGATCAAATAGAGTTCTTCGGTGATCTGCATTGGTCATATCGATAAAGTCGATTACAATGATACCTCCCATATCGCGTAATCGGAGTTGCCTTGCAATTTCTTTTGCGGCAATTAGGTTGACTTCTAATGCAGTGTCCTCTTGTGTTTTGGCTTTG
>JBCCLS010000067.1:0-9654 GCA_039026835.1 Bacteroidota bacterium
TAACGGTCGATCTTAGGATCATAAGTATATTTACTCAGAAACCGTAGGTAATTATGACATCAGATATCCATTAATCTTAACGCCAAAACAGTTTCGAGAGTTATTGCTTAAAGAAGGAATGAAAGATTACTTTAAGGAAAAAATTGATGCGATTGCTGGAAAAAAAGACGGTTCGGAAGATGCACAAAAAAACTTATTGCCTAAATTTTATGTCAACTCTAATTTCTTTGAAAGTATTTTTGGAGGAAATACAATTGAAGTAATTCCGCAAGGTTCCGTGGCAATTGATCTTGGAGTGCGCTTTCAAAAAAATGACAATCCAGCACTATCGCCGAGAAACCGAAGCAATACCAGTTTTGATTTTGACCAGCGAATCAGTTTAAGTTTACTTGGAAAAGTGGGTGAACGATTGCAAATCAATGCGCAATACGATACAGAATCTACATTCGATTTCCAAAATCAGATCAAATTAGAATATACGCCTACGGAAGATGATATTTTACAAAAAATAGAAATAGGTAACGTAAGCATGCCGTTAAACAGTTCCTTAATCACAGGAGCACAAAGTTTGTTTGGTGTCAAAACCGAATTGCAATTTGGGAAAACACGAATTACCGGAGTATTCTCAGAACAACGTTCACAAACACGAACCATTACTGCGCAAGGTGGCGGAACATTGGAAGAATTTGCACTATTTGCCTTAGATTATGACGAAGATCGACACTTTTTCTTATCACAATACTTTAGAGACAACTACGATGCTTCCTTACAAGCATATCCATTCAAAAATACACCTGTAGAAATTACGCGTGTGGAGGTTTGGGTAACCAACCGATCGGCACAAACGCAAAATGTGCGTAATATTGTAGCATTGCAGGATTTAGGAGAATCCGATCCTACAAAAACAAGAATCAGTAACTCAGGAACAGTACCTGCAGGATTCTTCAACGCAGCAAACCCTGGTGCACTTCCAGACAATACCAACAACGACTATGATCCGTTAGCCATTGGTACAGGTTCTGTACTTACCGATGATATTCGTGACATAGCAACCATTCAACAAGGATTTGGCGTACTATCCAACAGCGCACAACAAGGATTTGATTATGTGTTTTTGGAAAATGCTCGAAAACTAAACGAGAACGAGTACAAAATAGACACCAAACTTGGATATATTTCCTTAAATCAACGTTTAAACAATGACGAAGTATTAGCAGTTGCATATCAGTATACGGCTTTTGGTCAGGTATATCAAGTAGGTGAATTTGCCAATGGTGGAATTGAAGCAACACAGGTAACCAATACGGATGCCAATGGTGTAGCAACTGACATTCAAAATCAGAACTTGGTGTTGAAAATGTTAAAAAGTGCTATCACGGAAGTAGATGATCCAATTTGGGATTTGATGATGAAAAACATCTATACAACAGGTGCATTTCAATTAAGTCCTGATGATTTCCGTATGAACATTCTCTACACAGATCCTTCGCCAGTAAACTATATTACAGCGGCAGAAGGTGGACCAGCACTGCCAGAAGATGTAGCAGATGAAATTTTACTGCGTGTTTTCAATCTAGATCGATTGGATATTTATGAAAATCCACAGGCAGGCGGAGACGGTTTCTTTGACTACTTACCAGGAATCACCATTGATCAAGAATTTGGACGAATCATCTTTACTACGGTAGAACCTTTTGGAGAATTTCTATTTGAAAAGCTCCGAAATTCGCCTACGGAAAACTATGATACACCTGCAGGTTACAACGCCAATCAGTCGTTTTATGTATACAGAGCCATGTATGAAGAAACCAAAGCTGGTGCGCTGGACGATGCAGAACAAAATAAATTCCAATTAAAAGGACGTTACAAGTCGCAAGGTGGCGATGGAATTCCACTAGGAGCATTCAATGTACCAAGAGGTTCGGTTGTGGTTACGGCTGGTGGGCGAGTATTACAAGAAGGAATTGACTATACGGTAAACTATCAAGCAGGATTTGTGACTATTTTGGATGAAGCACTCAAAGCATCCAACACACCAATTGACGTTTCGGTAGAAAACAACGCTTTATTTGGTCAACAAAACAAACGTTTTACGGGAATTAACGTAGAGCATCAGTTCAATGACAATTTCTTAATTGGAGCAACCTTCTTAAACTTAAATGAGCGACCATTTACACAAAAAGCAAACTACGGGCAAGAACCTGTAAATAACTCTATCTTTGGATTCAACGGAAACTACTCTACAGAAGTGCCCTTCCTAACACGTTTGGTGAATAAATTACCGAATGTAGATACAGATGTGCCTTCCAACGTATCGGTTCGTGGAGAATTTGCATACTTATTGCCAGGAAGTCCTAGAAATGCTGACTTTGAAGGAGAAGCCACAGCATACGTAGATGACTTTGAAGGTGCACAAGCATTAATCGATATAAAATCACCTTTAGGATGGTTTTTAGCAAGTACACCGGGAACGCCAGGAAATACTTTGGGAGACAACCTCGGAGGAGAATTTGGAAACGATCAATTAGAATACGGTTACAACAGGGCAAAAATTGCTTGGTATAGTATTGATCCAGTATTTTATGGAAATCAGGCGCCAGGTGAAATTACAGAAGCCGAACTTTCCAGAAGTGAAACACGTAGAGTATTTGTAAACGAAATATTCCCGCAAACGGACATTGCAAGAGGACAAACCACAGTTCAAAATACACTTGACTTGGCATATTATCCGAATGAAAGAGGTCCGTATAACAACAATCCGTCTTTTGCAACGCAGCCAGAACAAGACAATTGGGGAGGAATTATGCGTCCGATAACGACGACTAACTTTGAACAAGCCAATGTAGAATACATACAATTTTGGTTGTTAGATCCTTACTATTCAGCAGATCCAAACAATAGTAACAATAACTCTTCAGGCGGTGAATTGGTCTTAAATATTGGTAATATTTCGGAAGATATTCTGAAAGATGGTCGTAAACAATACGAAAATGGATTGCCAGAAGCAGATGCTTTAACAGCATTGGTTACAGAAACTGGTTGGGGACAAGTACCACAAACGCAGTCGCTTGTATATGCTTTTGATTCAGAAGATGCCAATCGACAAGTGCAAGATGTTGGGTTGGATGGTTTAAATGATACCGAAGAAGCGTCAAAATATACCAACTACGCATCCGAACCAGATCCTGCGGCAGATAACTATCAATTCTTTATCAATGCTTCAGGAGGCATTCTACAACGATATAAAAATTACAACGGAACACAAGGAAACTCACCAATTACGGTAACAGATACCAACAGAGGTTCAACAACTGTTCCTGATGTGGAAGATATCAACCGAGATCAAACAATGAATACGATTGATAATTACTTCCAATTTAGAATTCCAATCAATCCAAACATTGATACAGGAACGAGCTACATTACAGATGAGCGTTTTTCAGAGCCAGATTTGCCAGGCGGTAACGGAACACTTCCATCACGTTGGATTCAATTTAAAATTCCGATTACAGATTTCTATAAGCAAGACGTAGATGATAAAATTTCATTAGACGATTTAAGAGCCGTGCGTTTTATACGTATGTATATGACGGGATTTGACGAGCCAATTGTATTGCGTTTTGGAACGTTGGATTTAATTCGTGGCGATTGGAGACGTTATAATTTATCATTGCAAGAAAATGACGATGATCCGGCAGACGATACCACACAATTTGATGTAAATATTGTAAACATTGAAGAAAACGCGAACAAATTGCCAATTGGATATGTAATTCCACCAGGCGTTGTGCGTGAACAATTAAACAACAACAACACGGTAATTCGTCAGAATGAACAATCTCTGGGAATGGTATTGTGCGATTTGGAACCAGGTGATTCGCGTGGTGTGTTTAAAAATGTAGATATTGATTTACGACAATACAAAAACTTAAAAATGTTTGTCCATGCCGAATCACTATTTGAGCAAACGCAGCAACTTGCTGATCAACAAGCAGTGGCGTTTTTGCGATTTGGAAATGACTTTACACAAAACTTTTATCAGGTAGAAATTCCGCTAAATGTGACGCTGCCAGATGAATCTTTGCCAGAAGATGTATGGCGAAATGAATTTGACATTCCTTTGGCATTACTAACACGAATAAAAGCAGCCAACTTCAACAATGCGAGTGGCGCTTCGGAAGTTGCTTACTATAATGAAAATGCAGAAGAAATTGCCAATCAATTTGCACCGTACGGACCAGATGAACGCATGCGTATTGCCATCATCGGTAATCCAACGATTGGACGTGTGCGATCGCTAATGGTAGGTATTAAAAACGCAACTGCTACTGGATTGGATGCTACTGAAACACCTGTGGGCGGAATCCCAATTTGTGGGGAATTCTGGTTCAATGAATTGCGTTTGGCAGAATTGGAAAATCGTGGCGGTTGGGCTGCAGTAGGTTCTTTAGATGCCAACTTAGCTGACTTTGCTACCGTTTCAGCAACAGGACGCATCAGTACTGTTGGATTTGGAAATATAGAACAGGCACCAAACGATCGAAGTCGAGAAGAAATTAGACAATACGATGTGGTCACCAATATAAGTTTGGGACAATTGCTGCCGAAAAAGTGGGGCATCAAAATTCCGTTTAATTATAGTGTTGGTGAAGAAGTCATTACTCCAGAATTTGATCCATTCTACCAAGATATTCGTCTGGATGACCGATTGGATTTGGCAGAATCGCAAGCAGAAAGAGATCGAATACGGGAAGAAGCTATTACGTATACCAAGCGAAAAAGTATTAACTTTATTGGTGTGCGTAAAGAACGCGGTGCCGAACAAAAAGCACGTTTCTACGATGTAGAAAACTTTACATTATCATACTCATACAACGAAACAGAATTTCACGATTACGAAATCAAAGCGTTGCGCGATCAAAATGTGCGTGCTGGAATGGATTATAATTTTAACTTCCAGCCAAAATCCATTGAGCCTTTCAAGAAAAATGATTCTTTATTTACAGGAAGATATTGGAAATGGTTAAAAGACTTAAACTTTAATCCGCTACCGACAAGTATTTCGTTAAACTCAAACATTACTAGAAGTTTTAACGATCAAATTTATAGAGATCCATTATTGCCTGATGCAGATGCAGATAACTTGCCGCGATTGCAACAGCGTAATTTCTTGTTTGATTGGTCGTATGCGATCAACTACAATTTGACAAACTCACTGCGTTTCAATTTTACAGCAGCCAACAACAATATTGTCAACAATTTCTTTGATGAAAACGGAGATATCAATCAAGATTTAGGAATTTGGGATGGATTCTGGGATATTGGAGAACCCAATACACATACACAATCGTTGCAGTTGACGTACGATTTGCCGTTGAACAAAATTCCAACATTCAGTTTCCTAACGGCAGCATATACATATACAGGAAATTTCAACTGGCAGCGTGGTTCTGATGTATTGCAAGAAGTGGCTGGCGAACGTTTAAATACGATTCAAAATGCCAATACACACAACCTGAATACTACGTTAGACATGACAAAGTTTTACAAGTATCTTGGTTTTGTGCGAAAGGGGAAAACCAACCGTAAAACAAACTTGCGAACACGAAATTCCCGTAGACCCGCCGTGCCACAAGGAAATGAAAAGCAAAATGATCAAAAGAAAACCAACAAATCTAGTATAGGTACAAAAATATTCAACACCTTAGTAGATGTAGTAGGAAGTGTGAAACGAGTGAACATTAGCTATTCTGAAAATAATGGTAAAGTGTTACCTGGATATACGCCATCTATTGGATTTATTGGAACGTTGAAACCTTCTTTAGGGTTTGTATTTGGTAGTCAGGCAGATGTTCGATTTGAAGCGGCACGACAAGGATTTTTAACAGAATTTACAGGATTCAACCAGCAATTCACACAAATACAAAACAGAAACTTAGACATCACGGCAATGGTAGAGCCAATGCGCGATTTAAAAATTGATGTGGTGGCCAATCGTAACTATTCGGAGAATTTCTCTGAACAGTTCAACGTTCAAAATGGAGAGTACATATCGCTGTCACCAAATGGTGCAGGAAATACCTTTGGAAACTTTGGAATTTCAACCATGTTGATCAAAACGGCATTCAAACAAAGTGACGAAAACCAATCGGTTACTTTTCAAGAATTTGAAAACAACAGGCAAATCATTGCACGTCGTTTGGCACTTGCCAATGGACAACCGCTAACGGATACAGATGGAGACGGTTTCCCAGACGGATTTGGTAAAACAAATCAGGCTGTACTGTTACCAGCATTTTTAGCGGCGTATACAGGACAAGATGCCAATGATGTAAAACTCGGTGCTTTCAGAGATGTGCCAATTCCAAACTGGACAATCAAATATACAGGACTTATGCGATTGAAATGGTTTAAAAAACGTTTCAAGCGTTTCTCACTCACACATGGATATCGTTCAAGCTACACCATCAATTCATTTAGAAACAACTTGGATTACGATGCGTCCAACCCATTCGGTACGTCTAATTTAGA
The DNA here is from genome assembly GCA_039026835.1 of Bacteroidota bacterium. Taxonomy (GTDB): domain Bacteria; phylum Bacteroidota; class Bacteroidia; order Flavobacteriales; family Flavobacteriaceae; genus Kordia. The sequence goes on from JBCCLS010000067.1 coordinate 6,532, forward strand.
TCAAGGTGGAAATTTCCACAACCAAAACATCTTCTCGAATATCAACTTGGTTGAGCAATTCAATCCATTAATCCGAGTAGATATGGAAATGAAAAATTCTATCAAAATATTGGCAGAAGTGAAGCGTGACAGAGCGTTGTCGTTGAGTTTTGACAACAACTTGCTCACAGAAGTTTCTGGAAATGAATATATAGTTGGATTGGGATATCGTTTCAAAGATGTGCGTATTGACACGCGTATTGCAGGAAAGAAAACAACACTCAAAGGAGATTTAAACTTAAAAGCTGATCTTTCGCTTCGTGACAATATTACCATCATTCGTAACTTAGATTTATTCAACAATCAAGTAACCGCTGGACAAACATTGTGGTCGCTCAAGTTTACAGCAGATTATGCGTTGAGTAGAAACTTAACAGCACTGTTTTATTACGATCATACGTTTTCTGAATTTGCAGTATCAACCGCATTTCCACAAACAACCATTCGTTCGGGAATCACGCTGCGATACAATTTTGGAAATTAACAATCGCAAGGGTTGAAAACTTACTTAGAAAAAAGTATTTTTGCTTTCATAACACTAAATAACTCAAAAAAATGAACATACCAGCGGAACTAAAATATACGAAAGACCATGAATGGATTCGCATTGAGGGTGATACAGCAATTGTTGGAATTACTGATTTTGCGCAAGGCGAATTGGGAGACATCGTATATGTTGATGTAGATACGTTAGATGAAGAAGTAGAAAAAGATGAGGTTTTTGGAACCGTAGAAGCTGTAAAAACAGTATCTGATTTGTTTATGCCATTAACTGGTGAAGTTGTGGAGCTTAATGAAAAGTTGGAAGACGATCCAGAATTGGTAAACAAAGATCCGTATGGAGAAGGCTGGATGATTAAAATTACCATCGCCGATCCTTCTGAAATTGATCAATTACTAGACGAAGAAGCATACAAAGAAGTCGTAGGTGCGTAAATATATCTTTTTGTTCATTGCCATCGCATGGACAATTGCAATTACAATTGTAAGCTTAGTTCCCGTAAAAGAACCGGAAGCATTGCAATTTTTGTATGCAGACAAACTAGTACATATAGGGATATATTTCTTTTTTACGATAGTTTGGTTTATGGCTTTTTCGAAAGGAATAACTACTAATACACTTCAAAAAAATGCATTGCTATTTAGTGGAGTTTTTTCTTTTCTCTATGGAATTGCCATAGAATTAATGCAAGAAAACCTAGTAATTTCTCGAGAAGGAGACTGGCAAGATGCTTTGGCAAATACAATTGGAATAATAGTTGCAATATTCATAATAAAATGGTTTATTGCGAAAAGTAGAAAGTTAAAAACGCAGAATTAATTGTTTTTTCTGCCAATAAATAATTAAATTAGCAACCATTAAAACTATATTATTATGGAAGCAAAGAAGAGTCCAGACGCTGACTTAAGAAAAAATAGTCTATTTTATTTAGCATTAGGTCTAGCTTTAGTAACATTCCTTATTTGGCAAAGTATGGAGTGGACGGCTTACGATAAAATCGAAAAGAAAGAAGCTGCTGAAATGATTGCAGATGATGAAGAAGAAATGATCATCACTGAGCAATTGCAACAACCGCCACCACCGCCACCGCCACCAGCACCAGAAATTATTGAGGTTGTAGAAGACGAAGAAGAAGTTGAAGAAACCATTATAGAATCAACAGAAACTACTGAAGACGAAGTAATAGAAGAAGTAGAAGAAGTTGAGGTGGTGGAAGAAGAAGAAGTTATTGAAGATGTACCATTCTCAGTAATTGAAGACGCACCAATCTTCCCAGGTTGTGAAAAATACAAAACCAAGGCTGAGCGTAAAAAGTGTATGTCTGAAAAAGTACAAAAGCACGTAAACAAAAAATTTAATACAGAACTTGCTTCTGATTTAGATTTAGAAGGTGTTCAAAAAATCTTTGTGGTATTTAAAATTGATAGAACTGGAAACATCACAAATGTACGTTCTAGAGCACCACACCCAAGGTTAGCAAAAGAAGCGGAGAAAGTAATTAAGAGTCTTCCAAAAATGAAACCTGGAAAACAAAGAGGAAAAGCTGTAGGTGTAAACTACACGTTACCAATTGTTTTCAGAGTACAGTAAGTTAAGAAAACATAAAATATATAAGAAGCCTGAGCATTTTGTTCAGGCTTTTTCTTTTTGGTACGTTTCTTGAGGTTAACACAACATTAACATTAAAACCGATTAATATGAAAAATGCAAGTCACAACAAAGATGTGAACGCAACAGGTGTACATCAAAGTCACCTAGCCAAAAAGAACGATTTAAAAATCGAAAGAAATCCATTACTCCGTTTCTCAGTAAGCCTCATGCTGAGTCTTTTCATTGTGTATACTGTATTTCAAATTCAAACAGTAGAAGTAGCTCCTGAAGTTGTAAAAATTGAAGAACCACTTACCGATGACATGACGTATGTGCCAGTTTTTCAAGAAGAAATTATTAAGGTAGAAGAATTAAAACCTGAACCTGAAGTAAAATCAAGCTTAATTCATGACAAGATTAAGGAAGTTGAAAACGATACCAAGATTCTTAAAGAAGAGGTATTAAAGACGGAAACAAAGCCTACTGAAGTTACTACTGATTTTGATCCAAATGCAGTTGAAGTACTAGATACTCCAGAAGTAATTGAAGAAGTGGCTTTTGCGTTTATCGAAGATGCACCTATTTATCCAGGTTGTGAAAAGTTCAAAACCAAAGAAAAGAGAAAGCAGTGCATGTCTGAAAAAATTCAGAAACTGATCAACAGAAAATTCAATACAGGCATTGCGGAAGATTTAAATTTGAATAGTGGTATTCAACGAATTAACGTATTGTTTATTATTGACGAAAACGGAAAAGTAACAGGAATCCAATCGCGAGCTTCGCATCCAAAACTTAAAAAAGAAGCAGAGCGGGTTGTGAAATTATTGCCGCAAATGCAGCCGGGAAAACAAAGAGATCAAAATGTAAAAGTGAAATATACATTGCCTATTATCTTTAAAGTAGATTAGGGAATTGTATAAAAAAGGAAAACCGAGTTATTCACTCGGTTTTTTAGGTATACTTTCTGTGACATATCATTACATTAACATTAA
>JBCCLS010000068.1:0-9546 GCA_039026835.1 Bacteroidota bacterium
AATTGGATGAGACGCCTTGCTATTATTGCCATTTTTATTGGATATCTGTTCATTACGTATATCAGTTATACCATTAATGAAGCACAATTTTGGACACTGGTAAAGGTAGGAATTATTTTAAGTATGGTATTGGGATTAGCGCTAAGTAAAAGTAAAAACTAAGTATAAAGTATTATGACAACAACAGACGTAACACACAAAGTAAAGTTAGTAGATGGAAAATTTACAGCTTTAGAAGCGAAAGAAGTAATCAACTCATTGATTGATGAGAAAATTAACTTTCATAAAATTCACCGTTTGGCTTTGTGTGAAGGAGATGTACATAGCGATACCACTTTTGATGATAGTAGAGTAGGGCAGTTAATGCGTGAAAAAGAAGATTTTAGAACTGTTTATTTAGAAGCAAAAAAAGCAGGAAAACAAGTTAGAATCCACGGAATTTTAGAAATTGAAATCATTGACTAAAAGCGTACGGTTATTAATAGCCATACCTTAAAAGTACCCCAATGGATTTACATTTACTATTCGATAATTTAACGAATCCAGCATTACTGTTTTTCGTTTTAGGAATTATCGCAGCTCAAGTAAAAAGTGATCTAGAAATCCCCAGAAATTCATCCAAATTCATTTCTTTATATCTCTTGCTCTCCATTGGTTTCAAAGGTGGGCAAGAGTTAGCACACAGTAGTTATACCGCAGACATCGGTTGGTCGTTAGTAATGGGAATTGCCCTCGCGATCATTGTACCGTTGTATTCCTATTATATTTTACGATTAAAATTTTCTGTTGAAAACGCAGGAGCAATTGCTGCCGCTTATGGCTCGGTAAGTGCTGTAACATTTGTGACTGCGATTAGCTTCTTGGAAATGAAAGATATTCCTTTTGGAGGACACATGGTCGCCGTAATGGCACTGATGGAAGCACCTTCAATCATTGTTGGTGTATTTTTGATGCGAATCAACTCCAATGGAAAAAAGTCATACAACGAAATGCTTGGATTGGTAAAGCACGCAGTCACTAATGGAAGTGTGCTGCTTATATTAGGAAGTTTGGTCATTGGTTTTGTAGCCAGTGATGCGCAAGCGGAAGGTATCAAACCATTTACGACAGATATTTTCAAAGGATTTTTAGCAGTTTTCTTATTAGACATGGGAATCACCAGTGGAAAGAAAATTGGTGCACTCATCAAAAAAGGTTGGTTTGCCTTACTATTTGCCATCTTTATTCCGCTTGCCAATGGAATTACAGTAGCATACACTTCTTCGCATGTGTTAACTAGTGATGGAGATCGATTATTACTGTCGATCTTAGCTGCAAGTGCTTCGTATATTGCTGTGCCTGCCGCCATGCGAATTGCTGCACCAAAAGCAAATCCAAGTTTGTATTTACCAATGGCACTAGCAATAACGTTTCCGTTTAATATCACATTGGGAATGCCTATATATATGTGGTTTATACAAAACTCGTAAAAACAACACCACGTTTTATACAAAAAACATTTACGCCTTATCAAGCAATTGAGAAGGCGTTTTTTGATTACTTTTCCTTCTTGAAAATAGTTTTAAAAGCTTTATATACTGCTTCATGTAACGCATCTCCGTGACTTTTTTCAGGGAAAAAAGCAAAGTCTATAGTATATGTTTTTTTGTGGAATAGCTTTTCGGTAAATAGATATTAATAGTGCGTTCTTGTTTTAAAATAGCCGAAGAAAGTGTGATAGTTTTCCCTATTACAATTGGTCATTTTTCAGTATCTAAGTCGTTTTAAAAGAATAGCATCAAATTGTTCATTTTGCTCGATAGAAATGACCAAGAATCGATCTGCAATTCCATAAATGTTTCGCAAGGTCAACGTTAAACCAGCAGCAGTTTTTTTAATCTTTACTTCATGACGATCTGAAGGTTTGCTCACTTTGGCACTAGTAGGCTCCTTACATGATTGCGATTCTACCATATAGAACGAATCACTTCTAAAAAATGACCAATTTACTTCTTGACAAAAATCTAGCTGATATTGTTTTTTGGGATTGATGAGTCGAACCGTGTCAGTTTTGACGTAAAAATTGTCAGTATTGTCGGTTACCCATGGATTTGAAAGTTGTAAAATCTTTTTGCGCGATTTTTGTCGAATACTTTCACGAAATAATTTCTTCAACTCAGATTTTTTTACGGTTGTGTTTTGAGCTGAAACAGTGAAAAAGGTAGTTAGAACGAGTAGTAAAACTAGAAATCGAGTCATTTTGTGATGATTTAAAACAATTTACAATGAAGTTATAAAAATTCTAGTACACTTTCATTCCATCAAAAAAAGCCTCACTAAATTATTTAGCAAGGCTTTTTGTGTATGACATGTTTTTCTGAGTACTTACGAAAGACACAAACGGTCTTGTAACTTTTTGAGCAATTGTGTCTTAAGTTCTATAATTTCTGGAGTTTGCTCTTGACGGTGATAATAATCCAGCATCAATTTTGCATAATTGATAAACACATCATCTGTAGGTTCTGGGCACGGTTCAAAATCGTAAATTTGATCTGATGGCAAGTTAAAAAATGCGCCACCAGTAGTATGATTGACACGATCGTGCTCCAATTCGTAATTTTTTGCATCTGCGGTAATGTCTCCACTTTTCTCACACGAACCGTACACATGCAATGTCATATACCGATCTGTAGATGGATTTCCCATTTGGTGAATCATTGCGTTGACTACTTTTACAATAGATCCCGCAGTTAATATTTCTTTCTTTGCAAAGCGCAATTGATTGTTTCTGTTTTGATAAATAAAATGATGTACGTTTCCAAATACTTGTACCACGCCCCATTGTGTATATCCGTGATTGTGAATTGAGGAATAATCGCCAGGATTCCAAGACATTGCCATGATTTCAAACTGTCCGCCATCATAAATCATCTTCCGTCCGTATCCATCTTCAATCGGATGATCAAAATCGGCATATACTTCCAAATCTTTTTGAGTGATTTGCGCTTGTGCTACAAAATCCTTAATACGGGAAGCAGTGATTTTTTCGCCACTGGCAACCGCATCTTGAATTAATGTTTTTAAGGTCTCTAATGTTGGTGCTAAAACTTCTTCTTGTAACATCATGTCATTTGTGGTTTTTTAAGTTAATTTAAAATTATTCAATTACGTATTGCATAATAATCATATCGAGCCATTGTCCTTCTCTAAAACCAATTTGATTTTGACGGCCTACAACCGTGTATCCTAGTTTTTCATTGTAAGCAATACTTGCCGTATTTGTTGCAAAAACTTTGGCAACCAAATGCTTGTATTGTAACTGTTTGCATTGTGCAATGACAAACTTTTTCATTTGTGTACCATAGCCTTTTCCCAATTCCGTTTCAGTGAAATATACGGCAGTTTCACACGCAAAACGGTAGCCTTCGCGATCACTGTAGCGCTTTATAATTCCCCAACCAATCACATGATCATTTTGAGTGTAGACATATAATTTTTCACGCGCGTGAAATTTCTTTGTCCAACCTGCAATGTCTGCGGCGGTTTTCAAGGTTTCCTCCATGTTGGAAGTGCCTAAAGTGATGTACTCATTATATATGTCAGCAATAGACTGATAATCAGCGGTAATTGCTTCTCTTATATTTGTATTTGTCTGCATTTCAATTCTTCAATGTCAATACTTTTCCAGGTGTTTTGTCCTGAATTTTTGTGTCTTGAATGAGATGCGAACCATTAACCCACAAATGTTGTACACCAGACGATAATTTTCTTGGCGACAAATAAGTGGCATTGGCTTTGACTGTATTCGGATCAAATAATACAATGTCTGCGTAATACTCCTCCGCAATCAAACCTCTGTGTTTTAGTTGAAAAAACTCAGCTGGCAAATAGGTTACTTTGTGTACGGCTTCTTCCCAACTCAACATTTTTTCCTCAATTACAAAGCGTTGTAAATATTCTGTAAATGCTCCATACGAACGTGGATGCGGTTGCCCAATACTTTTTGGCGCATTGATCGGATAGCTCCACGAATCAGTACAAATCATAGAATGTGGCCACATCACTGCCGTATCAATATCTTTCTGATCAATACAGTGATAGACGACCCAAGTTTCCGTGCTTGCTGCCAAAATATCAGCAATGGCTTGCGCAAGTGAAATATGCTGTTCATCTGCAATTTCAGAGACATTCTTATTGTAATACTGCGTTAATTCATCCGAAATGATCAACATGCGTGACAAATCATAATCTTTTTGTTCAATCCAATCTGCGATGGCAGCTACATGTTCCGCATCTTTCATTTTATCCGCCACAGCGGCAATTCCATCTTGCAACATATATTTTGGAATGAACGCACGTAATTTGGTAGAAACTGCCGTATACGGATACACATCGCAGGCAGCTTGCAATTCGCTCGTTTTATTAAATTCTTCAAGCATGTTTAAGACTTTCGGAATTTTTCCCCAGTTTTCTTTTTCTGCCGCTTTGATGTGACTGATTAAGACACGAATGTCAGCAGCTTTTCCAATGGCCAATGCTTCTTCAACAGCTTCTTCCAGTCCGTCACGTTCATTGCGCACATGTGATGCATACACACCACCTTTTTCAGCAGTAACTTTTGCCAAGGAGATAATTTCGTCCATTTCAGCAAAACAACCTGGCGCATAAATTAATCCTGTAGAAATACCAATCGCACCTTCGTCCATTGCTTCTCCCAATGCGGTTTTCATGGTTTCTAGTTGCGAAGGTTGCAAGTTGTGCCAATCGTCCATATTTCCCGCACGGAGTGTACTATGTCCGACTAAAGTTGCAATATTGAATTGTAATTTATCGTGAATTTGATCAAAATATTCTTGTGTGGAGCGCCATTCAAACGGAAAACCAATTTCGTTAGACAAACGGTTCATGGTGTTGTCCAAGTGCTTTCCAATTGGCGCAGGCGAGGTACCACAGTTTCCAAAGATTTCTGTAGTAATGCCTTGATACAATTTATGATCGGCAGCGTTTGGAAAAAAGTATCCAAAACCTGTAGAGGCATGCGGATCAATAAAGCCTGGCGTTAAAATTAATCCTGTAGCATCAATGATTTCTTTTGCTTCAGGAATTTCAAAATCGTCTTCTATATAGTGAATACATGCAATGCGATCATTTTGGATTCCGACATGTCCTATTTTGGCAGTCTCCTTATGACCTGTACAGATTTTAGCGTTTTGTATGTAAAAATCTAACATGTAATTGCAATAGTTTTTTGATCAATTGTGTATCTATCTAGTAAATTTGATTGTACTTGGCAATGTTGCAAACTTGCAATGGAAACAAAGCCATTGTCCATTTGCACATTCGGCGCAATAATATCTTCTAAAAAGTAACGATCTGACGGACTTAAATCGTGTGCACGTGCATTTGGTAAATAGGAAGCCATGCGCAAGTTGAGCGTACGTCCAATACCAGTTTCAAACATGCCGCCAATCCAACAAGGAATGTTGTGCTTTTCGCAATACTGAATGATTTCAATACTTTTCATCACACCGCCAACACGTCCTACTTTGAGATTTACTTCATCCAACACGCCTAAATGGTACAGTTTTATGACATCACCTAAAGATTTTATTTCTTCATCGTAACAAATAAAAGCCGCCGAATTTTCTTGTTTTGCTTTCAATAGTAAATCGAATCGAGTAGGAGCAAACGGTTGCTCTACCATGGTTTGATAGGTATTTACAAAGTAGTGGAACGTATCAAAATCATGTTCGCCAAAACTTCCATTCGCATCAAAGCTAACATAGGTATCCGCTTCAAACAGCATCGGATTAATTTCCTCAAAAAAATCAATACGTACGTTGGGTGATATTTTAAATTTTAATCGTCTGTATCCAGTTTCCAGTGCATTTTGTACCACATTTTTCATGTGATCGAGGTCTGTGTAGAGTCCCAAAGAGATGCCCACAGGTACTTTTTCCAACGGTGAATTTTCAAACAATTCAAATGGCGATCTTCCTGTTTGTTGCTCAATGACTTGCAAAGCCGCCATTTCCACAGCCGCTTTTGTAAAATTCCAACCGCGAATTTTATCAAGTAGTTGTGTCAACTCTCCAAAAGTCTGCTCTACAGTCAAAAAAGGCACAATAAATTGATTGACCAAAGCGATGGCTGCATCAATAAATTCATCTGAATAATACGGATCAGGACGGCAAGAACATTCGCCATAGCCTTTTATACCTGACATATCTTCCCATTCAATAATAAGCGCCTCGCGCGAATTTCGGACGCCAATTCCAGATACAAATTGTTCTTTTTGTGGTAGATTTAAGCGTATAAGTCGAATGTTTTTAAAAGAAATAGGTAGGTTGTGTATGTCTCTTATTTCGGTCATTTAAAAGCGTCTTTTAAAGGAAGACTGGATTTTTTAGCGATACAAATTTAGCAAATTTTGGCGAATTTTTTGTTAAATTATCAGTGTTTGTCTCAAAAACGGCAATAAAATTGAAAAGTCTACAAGGTTAGTAGGTTTTTGTTGTGAATAGTTTAAAAATGCAGTATGCTACCATGAACCGATGTATTCTTTGTGCATGCTTAATTTTTCTTGTATAGTTTTCATGAACTGCTCGCCTCCAAAAAATATGGCAATTCCAATACCAGTAAAAACAATTGTAGAAACCATAATCCATTCAAAGTTTTCATCAATTATGATGGAATTGGGAAAATAAAAATCTGAATTTTCAAAATTAGTCAGTGTAAAGTATTCATTATTAACAACATATATGTTAGAAGATAATTCGCTGATAATTTGGTCAATGATTTCAAAACCATTTTGCTCGTTTTCATCTTCTTCATAAAGTACCTCTTCAGGGATATAAATAGTTGGTGTGTTTGAGGAAATTTCGCGTACAGGTACAGGAATGTCATGAAGTAAACTTGACGTTTCAAATTCCCAAATCGTATTTATTTTGGCTAGGACTTCCTCTTTGGTTAGCATTGCTTAATGATTTTTATAATACGAAGATATTGTTTTTTACTTTTTAAAACTCTCGTAAAGAGTTGAAGCCATTCTATATTATTTTAAGGTTCGAAACTTGTTAATGATATCATCTTTATATTTTCCGCTGAGTGTGGCTGAATGTTTTCCTTCTAGTAGAATGAGATTGTCTTGCGGGATGATTTCTTCAATTTTACGAATGTTGACGATGTAATTTCGGTGTGTGCGATAAAATATAGTAGCATCTAGCAAGTCCAAAATTTTGACAAGCGAAATGAGAATGACGAATTTTTCTTTATCGGTAATTATGTTACAGTATTTTTCTTCAACTTCAATAAATATGATTTGATCAATGTGTACTTTTTTGAGCGATCTTCCTTTTTTTATGAATAAATGATCTTGACTAATGACGGTATTTTCATCTTCTCCAGAAAATGAATCTTCTTGCCCGTAAAATTTTTCAATCGTATTTTCAATAGCGTAAATCAATTCCAATTCATTGTATGGTTTCACAATATATCCGTACGGTTTGGTGAGCTTGGCACGATCAAAGATTTCGCGACTTGTAGAGCTCGTTAAGAAAATAAACGGTTTAAAATCTTTGGGTTGCGCATCAATGAATTCGGCGAAGGCGATGCCATCCGGGCGATTGTGAAGAAAAATGTCAATAATAACAATATCAATATTTTGTGAATAGTAAAGGTGTACAGCTTCTCGAAATGTGGAAGCTGTGCCTGCAATTTTAAAGTTATTTTCTTCAAGAATTTCAACCAATATGTTCCTTTGCTCTTGTTTGTCTTCAACAATTAATACATTGATATGTGTCATTAGGTAGGATTTTTAGGAAGTGAAATTATCATTTTTGTACCCTTTCCCAATTCACTTTCTATCGAAAAAGTTCCGTTATTTTTTTTGATCATTGATTTACAAAGTTGCATGCCCAATCCTGTACCGATGCTGTCTTCGTGTCGTTTTTTGGTGAGTAGCGAAGTGTCTTTCAATACTTCCACACGTGTAGTTTCACTCATGCCAATGCCAGTATCTTCTACAATAAGTTCACAAAATTCTTTGTTATTTGTTGTTGTGTAAATTGTAATGTGATCGTTTGGATTTGAAAATTTGATCGCGTTGTCAATCAAATTCCGCAGTACAATTTTGAGCGATTCTTTGTCCGCGTATGCGAATACATCTTTAGAAACCTTATTTGTAAACGATATTTCTTTGTCTGCCAAAATAGCTTTGTAATTGTAAGCTACATGATCAACAATAGGCGCGAGTCGCAGATTTGCAGAAAGAAAAAAAGTTTGTTGGGTTTGCAGCAATGCCCAATTGAGTAGATTGTCTAACAATCGATAGGCATTATTGACAATAGCACTGTTGTTTTGTAATAACGAATTGACTTTGGGAAGCTGATCTTTTTCAAGTGTATTGAGTAGTTTTTTGTTACTTGTTTGAATTGCATTTACAGAAGAGCGCAAGTCGTGACTAACAATGGAAAATAGTTTGTCTTTGGTAGCGTTTAGTTCATCCAATTCCGCATGCTGTTGTTTGATAATTTTGTTGCGTTGTACTCTATCTCGAAACAAATACAGACTCACGCCCAACATCACCGATAGAATGATGGCGGAATACAAATACGTATTCCGTTGCGCAGCTTTTACTTCGTTGTCTGCTTGTAAAATGGCAACTTCTTTTTCTTTCTTTTCTATGGCAATCTTTTTTTCAGCTTCTGCCGTAGCATAAATTTTATTTTGATTGTTAAGAGAATCTTTCCATTGTTCATATTCTTTGCGGTAGTTCAATGCTTTTACCAAGTCTTTCCGATTTTCTTCTACGACAGCCATATTGAGTGCTGTATTTTTTTTAGTAGTAAAATCCTTGGTAGTTTTTGCCAATGCATACGCTTTTTGAAAAAGTGGAATGGCTTGTTTGTCTTTGTACTGTTCGTAGTAAACAGTAGCGAGATTGCCACACGCGGTTATCCATCGTATTGTATCATTTGACTGTTGTACCAATTGTAAGCTTTCTTGTAAATAGCGTTCCGCTTCATCGTATTTTTCTAGATGAATATAACACACTCCAATATTGTCTTTTACTTTAGTTTGATCGGTTATCAATAAGGTTTGTGTCGATATGTTTTCTATTTGTTTAAAGTAGTTCAGTGCTTTTTCAAATTGAGAAGATTCCAAGGCAACAGTCCCAAGGAACGCAATTACAGTGTCATAGTATTTAAAATCTTTAGAGACTTTTAGGAATTCCTTTTCTGCGGCAGCTAACACTCGTTTTTTATAAAAACTGAAACCACGAAGAAAATTATAATAAACTGAAATTTCGGAAGTTACCCTTGTTTTGTTGAATTCTTTAGAAGTATACACTAAAATAGAATCCTGTTGATCGTTGACAAAAAAGGTATTGATTTTTGAAGTGTAATCAGCGTTTTTGAGTTGAAGAATGCTTTTACTAATCTCTTCTTTAAAATCGAGTATAGTTGTGTCTTTTTGTGAAAAAAGGCAGCACGGAAAAATGAAAGTTATAATAAAAAATATACAGTTGGTCTTTGAGGGCATGTATTATTTTTTATACAATTTAGG
>JBCCLS010000069.1:0-9512 GCA_039026835.1 Bacteroidota bacterium
CACTATTGTCATAATGCCTTTTTCAGAATCAGCATCGATAGCAAAGATTGCATACGGTGGGAAATAATCAATTGTTCTTTTTTTCGAGTAATGTAATTTGAACGGAATTAGCGCCGTCAGTTTTAGGAATGACCATTCTGGAGCCATCAATAAATCCATCCTTTTCAGCTTTGATGTAGGCGAAATTTTCAAACACTGTGACATCATTTAATACAAAAAGCCCATTACGATCGGTCATGGTAACGGAGTTCCCGATAGTAATTTGGACGTTTTCAAGATTGTTTCCAGCAGTGTTTGTAACGGTTCCTATAAATTTTCCTGTAGTCGTATTTCCAAAGTTTTCATCTCTGAAAATTTCATCTTTTATGGCTTCGGTGTCTTGTTGCGGGTCGGTAAGTGGTCCGCCAGTGCCATTGAAATCATCGTCATTACAGCTTTGTATGCATGCAATACAGAGAAATGCAATGATCAGTTTTGATAGTTGTTTCATAATTTTGGTTTCGGTTTATGTGATATATATATGATGTCCGAAAACCAAAAAGGTTGCGCTTACCGCAATTTTTACGTATTTGCAACAGTAGTTGTCTCTTTTTGCATTGCTTGTAAAATAATTGCAATCATCATTACCAAAACACAACCTACCAAATTGAGCCATAAAAACGGCATAATATTTATATACCAAATACCAATAATAATTACTTGTGTAATAAGTGCTGCAGTAAAAACAGCGTTTCCTTTTACCTTTTTAAAGAAGAATGCCAACAAGAAAATTCCCAACACATTTCCATAAAAAATAGAACCTATAATGTTTACCAACTGAATCAGGTTTTCTGCCAAACTCGCAAAGCAGGCAATAATGATGGCTAAAATTCCCCAACCCAATGTGAACAACTTGGTCATTTTTACATAATGTGCATCGTCTTTTTCTTCGGTTTGATTTCGCTTGTACAAATCGATTGAAGTAATGGTTGCCAAGGCATTGATCTCAGAAGCCGTAGAAGACATAGCTGCCGAGAGAATGACTGCTAAAAGCAAACCAATCAATCCGTTTGGTAGATATTTCAGAATGAACGAAATAAATATATAGTCACGGTCGTTGGTTTCATTGTCTTTTGCTGCACTTTTATACAATGTTTTGAGTTCAGCTTGTTTTTCCTTGTAAACGTTGCTGTCAGGATTTTGTTTTAGTTCGGTAACTTCTTTTTGTAGTTTATCATACTTTTCGCCATATTCTGCATCAATCGTACGCTTGATTAAGTATTTTGACTTGGCGCGATATGTTTTTTCAATACTGTCTAAACGCAGTAACTCTTTTTTGTCAGTATTGTTGTAGGATTCCGCTAATTGTATGCTAATTGCTTTTTTCTGTTCGAATAAACTAGCTTGTTGCTCTTGCAGTGTTCTGTAGGTGTCTGCGTATTCGGAAGCCAATACTTTTTCTGTTGAAGCGTCAATAAAGTTCAACGGTGCAGGATTGAATTGATAAAACACAAATACCATGATTCCCACCAATAAAATGAAGAATTGCATCGGAACTTTTAATAATCCATTAAACAGCATTCCCCAACGCATTTCTTTAACTGATTTCCCAGAGAGATAGCGTTGTACCTGACTTTGATCAGTCCCAAAATACGAAAGCATCAAAAAGGTTCCGCCAATAATTCCCGTCCAAACGGTATAGCGATTGTTCAAGTCAAACGAAAAATCTAAAATTTCCATTTTGCCACTTGCGCCCGCTATGTCTAAAGCTTTGGTAAAACCTATTTCTTCCGGAATTAAATCTAAAGTGATAAAAAATGCCACAAACATTCCCGCAAAAATCACAAACATCTGCTGCTTTTGGGTCACACTTACCGCTTTGGTTCCACCAGAAACAGTGTAAATAATGACTAAAATTCCAATAATAATATTGAGCGTAATTAAATTCCATCCCAATAAAATAGATAGAATAATTGCAGGGGCAAAAATGGTGATTCCTGCTGCCAATCCGCGTTGAATCAAGAATAAAATAGCAGTTAAAGTTCTGGTTTTTAAGTCAAATCGATTTTCTAAAAATTCGTAGGCTGTATATACTTTGAGTTTGTGGTACAGCGGAATAAACACCATACAAATAATGACCATGGCAATAGGAAGTCCAAAATAAAATTGCACAAATCCCATTCCGTCACTAAACGCTTGTCCAGTGGTTGATAAAAAAGTAATAGCGCTAGCTTGTGTTGCCATAACGGACAAACCGATAGTCCACCATTTTGAGGAGCTTCCCCCACGTATATAATCTTCTGAATTTTTGCTGCCGCGTGTTTTCCAAGTTCCATAACCAACAATTGCGGTCAAGGTACCAATTAATACAATCCAGTCTAATGCTTGCATGTGTTGTTAGTTAAGAAAAAATATTCATGATGAGGTAAAAGAAAAGGATGTACGCTACGTTGACCACTAAAATCAACGTGTACATTTTTTTCCAAACAAATTTTTTAGAATCGTTCATACGTTAGTTTTTTAGTTGCGATTGCGATACGATTTGCGCTTTTCCGACAGAAATCATATTGGTAAATAATTTATACGCGCCAGGAACACCTGCTGGCAATTCACGGAAGAAACTTAAACCTGTATAAATGTAATACCCTTTTCCATATTTAGCGACTAACAAACTACCTGTTTTTGCAGATTCGCCTTTGTCACTCATCGAAAGAATTGGCGTAAATTCTTTTGCCCAACTATTTGGGAAGTACAATCCGCGTTCTTGTACCCAACCTTCAAAATCATTTGCTTCTATTTTGTTTGGAAAGTTGACTACAGAATGTTCTTTTGCTATGACTTCCACCGTAGCATTTTCATCAGTAACACGATCTCTAGAGAGTTTTAGACTGTATGGGGCCAATTCGTTTGGATCAATTTTGATGCGACGATTAGTATTGTATTGCACAATAACATTTCCTCCATTTTTTACATATTCAAGAATGTACTTTTGTTTGAATTTTAACGCATCTACTGTGTTGTACGCACGAATTCCTACCACAACCGCATCGTACTTTTGAAGCAACTCACTGTTGATAGCATCTGGTTCAATGACTTCCACATCGTACCCAATTTGGCGTAAACTTTCAGGCACAGCATCGCCGGCACCTTGAATATAACCAATGTATTGTCCGCTTTTTTGAATGTTGAGTCGAACAACCTTACTTTCGGCAGGTAATAAAACCGATTGTTTTGGAATGTGATCATATTCAATTTCGCTAAGTGCTTGCGTATATTTTTGTTCTCCGATAAAAACTTCGGGCATTAATACTCCTTCGCTTTGATCAGCTGGTGGAACTACTGTAAACATGAGTGTAACTTCGTCTCCTTTTTGTTGTATGTTTACTTTTTGCTTTTTAGGATATACCTTCCAGCTATACGGATGTTTGATAGACACATATCCATCAATATTATCTTTTCCTGCTTTAATAGTCACAGGAATTTCTTTGGTTTTTTCATCAGAAAAAATGATGACTTTGTCTTTAAAACTTGCAGTAACTTCAGGTAAAATTTCAAATGGTTGATACAATTCGCCTTTGTCAGGTTTTGAGTAGCGATATACAACAGGTTTTGTAATTGTTATTGGTATGTTTTCTACAGTAAGATTAAATTGAATCATTGCCGGACGCGGTGTTTCTGGCAAACCACGCAACTCTTGATCGTTTACTTCATACATTCCTAGCGAACCTTTTGCATACAACCAATACGGTGCTGAATAATCGTCTGTGGCTAAATTTACATTTAATGCTACATTTTCTCTTTTGTTAGCACGAAGCGCCATGTTTTTGGTTGTAGTATTGTTATCACTTGTAGACGTTAATGAAACCAATTGAATGTTTGCTGTGCTTCTGTTCAACGCTTCAATATTTACAGTTATTGTAGCTCTTGGCGTTGCACTAGGCGATGTAGCAGATGCTTCTAAGTACAATCCGGCGCATGCTTGAATAATTGCTTCAATTTCTGCTAGTTTGATGGTTTTCCAATGCGCATCATCCAACTGTTGAATGCGTTTGTAAGCGTTCATTAATTGTGGAAGGTGTGAAGCAGGATTTACAAAATCAAAATCATTTTCAATGGCATACAAAATATCTCCAATAGCTTTTCCGCCTTTGACACGATTCCAAGAGGTATCAATTCCTGAAAAAATATCATTTTTATCTTCAGGAAAATTACCTTTTAAAAATTCTACGTATTCCTGTTGAGTTCCGCGCAAGCTTAATCGTCCAAATCCTTGACATAAATGCTGACTGCTCGCCATAGAAGCCAATTCGTTGTTCGATAGCCCTTTTAGTGGATAATAAGTCCCGATATCAAAATTGAGCATTTGACTTTTATCAGCTTCTTCAAATTTTTTGCGACTTCCATAAAACCACCAAGAAGTGTTAAAGAATAGGCGCGTAGGCTGCCAAGCTTCTGTAAATTGCAGTTGTGATGGATATTTTGTGTTGTCTCCGGCCAAATCAAACGCTTCTACACTTAATATTGCGGAAGCCGTGTGATGTCCGTGCGTTCGTCCAGGTGTTCTATGATCAAAACGATTGATGATGACATCTGGTTTAAATTTTCGAATTGCCCACACTACATCTTTTAGTACTTCTTCTTCATCCCAAATATCAAAAGTTTCATCAGGATGTTTGGAATAGCCAAAATCGTTAGCACGTGAAAATAGTTGTTGTCCGCCATCTACACGACGCGCTGCTAATAGTTCTTGTGTACGAATAACACCTAATTGTTCTCTAATTTCAGGTCCAATCAAATTTTGTCCGCCGTCGCCACGTGTTAAGGATAAATAGGCCGTTCGTGCTTTTACTTTATTAGCTAAATAGGCAATAAGTCGTGTATTTTCATCATCTGGATGAGCTGCTACATATAAGGCAGAACCTAAAAAGTTGAGTTTTTGTACTTTCTCGTAGATTTGAGTGGAAGAAAGTTTATCAGGTTTTTGTGCAAAAGCGGTAGAAACCAACGCACAATTGACTAGCAAACACAATAAAAAATGTCTCATTGGTAAGTATTTGGTACAGTTAACTTTCAAAAATAGAAAAGTTCAGGTTTTCACGTTTGTTTTTAACGTTCTTTAACTTTCGTCGGAATGGAGCAAGGAACCTATCAATCTACAAAAAAGAGACTGTCTAAAAAATATAAACTTTGTCAAGCCGAACTTTTATGCTGAATTTATTTCAGTATCCAGCTCAGAAAGACGTTTACAAAAACTTTTTAGACAGTCTTTACATACTACTAATTTGTAAGAATGTTTTATAAGCAGAGTCTAGGATGAATAGTTTCACAACGTTGATCCCAGTAACAAGCAGTAACGCGTTGCTCAGAATAACATTGTCTGTTATTAGAATCACGTCCTCCAATAGGATTGTCTACATTCATATTCGAAATTGCTGTTTTGTTAAGTTGTAAGTTTTTAATGTTTCTTTTTTTCATGGTTGTTAATTTAAATTAAGTATTAGAATTATTAATGTTATAACGATTTAACAATCTTCCCAAAAGCAAGAACCTCCAGAACCGCAATTGACTTGTGTTTGGCAATTGTTTGTATTGCCGCCACCATTTCCAGGCGGATTGTATGGACAATAACAATCGCTCATAAAATCAGGATCATTTGAAGGGCAATCTTGCCAAAAACAAGAACCGTTTTGAGATTGATAGCCACCTTTTTGGGCATTTATTTCTAGATTTGAAATTGAATTTTTATTGAGTTGTAAACTTTTAAGATTTCTTTTTTTCATGACTTTTAAATTGAATATTAGTATTAGTGATTATTTTTAATTTGCAGCAATGCAGATAGTATCGACACCAGAAAATGGACATACCAACCAATAGCAAGAATTTAAATCGGTATCGCAGACATTCAAATCTAAGGTTTGTACTGCCTGATTGGAATCGCTTGCGCCGCCTTTAAGGTTAGCCATCTGTAAATTGGATACTGAATTTTTATTGAGTCGTAAATTTTTGAGCAGTTGTTTTTTCATGCTATGGTATTTTATATCGATTTAGCTATAATAGTTATTTGATACTTTTTAAAAGTATAAAAATTGATCTATAGTCTGTTACGGCAACACCGTACTTCATATTCGGTTTGGCACGTTTTGTGTGCAGTTTGTATAAATTCCTTAGCTTTGGAAAAATCGATGTAACCACAATTTTGTACCAACACATTCATGACTATTTTTAAAAAACTTTGCTTCATATTTCTAGCTTTATCAGTACTAAGCTGTTCTAATTCCAAAAAAGAAACCAAAAAAATGCGCACCTACGCCAATGATACACATTCGTATGCCCAACCCAACAAAGCGGTTGCCAAACATTTGCTATTAGATGTTGAGGTAGATTTTGAACAAGAAATCATCGCAGGAACGGCCACCTACACGATAGAAAGTACAAACGCAACTGAGATTGTATTTGACACGAAGTATCTGACTATTGAAGAGGTTTTGGTTGATGGAAAAAAAGTCAATCATACATTGGGAACCAATGACGCAATTTTGGGACAAGCCTTAACAATTCCAATTCAGCGCGATTCTAAAACGGTTTCTATCAATTATAAAACCACCGAAAAGACAGAAGCATTACAGTTTTTAAATCCACAGCAAACTGCCGATAAGAAATATCCGTTTTTGTTGACGCAAGGACAAGCCATTTTAACACGAACTTGGATTCCAATTCAAGATACGCCACAAGTACGCCTAACGTATGTGGCAAAAGTAAAAGTCCCGAAAGAGCTCATGGCAATTATGAGTGCTGAAAATCCAAAGCAGAAAAATGAGACAGGATTGTATAGCTTTGAGATGAATCAGCCGATTTCGCCCTATTTGATTGCGTTAGCAGTGGGTGATTTGGTGTATAAAGAAATTAGTCCGCGAACTGGTGTGTATGCTGAAAAATCTATGATTGATAAAGTACATTACGAATTTGCGGATATGGAAAAAATGGTCAATGCTGCTGAAAATTTATATGGCAGTTATGTGTGGGATCAATTTGATGTGGTGGTGCTTCCGCCAAGTTTTCCTTTTGGCGGCATGGAAAATCCACGGTTAACCTTTGCAACACCGACTGTAATTGCAGGCGATCGTAGTTTAACAAGTTTGATTGCACACGAATTGGCACATTCATGGTCTGGAAATTTGGTGACCAATGCTACGTGGAATGATTTCTGGCTCAATGAAGGTTTTACCGTATATTTTGAAATGCGCATCATGGAAGCGTTGTATGGAAAAGAATATGCAAATATGTTGGCGTCAATTGGACAACAAGATTTGGCAGACGAATTACACAATTTAAAAGAGCATCCAGAAGCGACACATTTAAAGTTAAATCTACAAGGGAAAAATCCAGATGATGGCATGAATAGTATTGCCTACGATAAAGGATATTTGTTTTTACGAACGATCGAAGAAGCCGTTGGACGTGATGAAATGGATGGTTTTTTGAAGGAATATTTTAAAAAGCACGCGTTTTCTACGATGACAACGGAAAAGTTTATCACGTATTTGAATGCGGAATTATTAGTCAAAAATAAAATTGACTTTAATCTTAACGATTGGATTTACAATGCTGGCATTCCAAGCAATGCTGCTAAAATTATATCGGATAAGTTTCAAAAAGTAGAAAAAGCCATTGCAAATTGGAAAAAAGGTGAAGTGAGCGAAACGGAATTGTGTACGAAAGACTGGAACATTCAGGAAAAAATTCACTTTATTAGAAACATTCCGCAAGATATTTCACTAAAAAAGTTTGCAGCGTTAGACGATGCTTGTCAATTTTCAACCGCAACCAATTCGTATATCGCCATGGTTTGGTTTGAACAAGCCATTAACCACAACTATCATGGAAACAATGTAGATACTCATATTGAAAACTTTTTGATGACAGTAGGACGTCGCTGGTATGTGTCTACCATTTACAAAGCATTTACACGCAATAATCGATTGGAAGATGCCAAGCGTATTTATACAAATGCACGTGCAAATTACCATTCCGTGACTGTCAATACGATTGATGAAATGTTGGGAGTTGCGAATTAAATTGACTGCTACAAAAGAAAGGATACAATGAGGGCACAAAGTATCCTTTTCTTAATGAGATAATATCTAAGCCAGCAGGTTAAGCGTGGAATTATGACTTAAATATACCAGTAAATAATTTATCAGATTATTATTCTAAATTTCGTGAAATTCCGAAAATTTCAATTACGGTTTTACCGTACAACCACTACTTGTTTGCACTTATTTGTGCGATTATTTTGTAAGATTATAACCCTAATTCTTTGCGAAGTGTGCTATCTTTCACACTGTTTTTAGACCAATAAGCACTTTTTAATTGTTTGATTTTCTTTGCTTTAGTGACTAAAGTATTTGAAGAATTTCCGTAGTTACGGGAAAAAGTTTCCGTCCAACCCAAAACGTCGTATGGAAAGCTAGAATTGAATAAAATTTCCAGTTTTCTGTTCAACTGTGGGTATGAAATTGTGTACGTTGACGAAGTTCCTAAATTTTCTAAAGTTGCCGTTGCTTCATATGCTTTTAATGGAATATGACGCATGCGAATCATTTCAAAAGCGGGTACAATTTGTTGTGTTCCGGTTGGCAATTGTGAAGGATCCAATCGGAGTTTTGTCCACAGTTCATCTTCTAAAATTACTTTGTCAAGACGAAACTGTTGATCAGATTCACTTTCAAAATAGGAGTAAGACGCAATGTCAAATTTTTCTCTGTTATTTAACTGTGTATACACATGTCCACACCATTCTTGCATTGATGCCGTCAATTTAATGGCATGACTATTGTTGGCTACAGGATAAAATGTACTTGTCATTACACTGTATGGATAAATTCCTGTGTAGAATTTTTTGGTAGCATTCAATTTTAATACGGGCACATTGTTGGCGCGACGTTGATCGGCTTTTACTTGTTTTACAGGATTAAAATCTTCGGTCACATACACCAATACGGCTTTTCCTTTGTGAATTTCACCATAACGCGCTTGTTCCAATTCATATGAAGTTATTTCAGCTTTTCCTGCATACCAATACTTGTTGAAGGCTTCTGATGGTGGCTGTGCTTCGGGTAGTACAGTAGTTGTCGTAGTAGCGGTTGTGTCACTTTTTACATTTGAACAAGCGATCATTGTTCCAATAATAGTCAATCCCGCAAGGATAAGATGTCGAGAAATGGATTTCATCGTTTTTCTATAAATATATTTAAAAACGACGATACTGACAATGGTTTAACAAAGTGTTAAAATAATTTTAAGGTGTTTTTTCGGATGCGAAAGCTTACCATTGCCACAATGATCAAAGTTAAAATAGCAAAAATTGAATATACAAAAACTGGACAGCATTTGATATGATTATTCTCGTGAGTTTCAGTATTTAGTGGAATGCCCGTCGTTTCTACAACCTCTATTTCAGGTAATGCGCTACCATAGGTAACTTCGGCTACTTCTATTGTGGTTTCAAGAATTTCTTGACCATACACTAGTGG